>JALZKH010000003.1 GCA_030859345.1 Acidobacteriota bacterium
TTATGGGGCGGAAAATTCTGGACAGACGGCTATTTCGTCAGCACAGTCAGCACACACGGAACAGAAGAAATGATAAAGAACTATGTTCAGCAACAAGGCAAAACTGATTCAGACGACGGACAAGGAAGACTCTTTTAATACCCCGTCAGCTTGCTGCGGGGTAGTTTATTTTAATTATCTGTTTTGCCTCTTCAATTAAATCGTCAATAATTTCCGATGATTTATATTTTACGATTGAATCTGCAAACATATTCGCCGTTAATGGACATTCGGTTTCTTTTTTAAAATAACTGCGTATCTGTTTCGGCGGATTTTTAAAATATTCTATCTCAACGCCGTCTATCCAAGTGTTTCCCCTTTCTCTGTAATCACAATTTTCATCTAAAATTAAATGAATATCCACATCCGAATTTTTATCTAATTCTGATTTTACAAACGAACCTGCAATAAGGATCCCGATTATTTCTTTATCGTTTTTTATTAAATCTAAAAATTTCTCAGTTGCCTCTTCAAATTTTATCCGTTGATTCATTTATTTGTATAAACACTTACCAGACAACAACTTACGTTAATTAACTTCGATCAAATAGTCTTCAAATTTTTTTACTTTTCCGATAATTTTTGAATCTTTTATTTCTTTAATAAACTTTTCTGCTTTGTCTTTTTCAAGACTAATCAATAATCCCCCCGCCGTCTGTGGATCGTATAAAACACTCTGCATTTGTTTAGTAACCTTGTTGTCAAATTTGATAGTTTCCCCGACATAATCACGATTATTTCTATCGCCGCGTGTCAGCATTTTTTGCTCAACCAAATCAATCACATCCGGCAGAAGCGGAACTTTTTCGGAATAAATCTCAAATGTTACTTTGCTTGCCTTTGCCATTTCAAAACTGTGTCCTAAAAGTCCGAATCCCGTTATATCCGTGCAAGAATTTGCTCCGACTTCCCGCATTGCTTTCGATGCTGCTCCGGCAGATTTTGTCATATTTTTTAACGCCGCATCTACTGCTTTTTTACCCGCTTTCTGAAACTTTATTCCCGTGCTGATAATTCCTGTTCCGATTGGTTTTGTTAAAATTAGCAAATCTCCTTCTTTAGCTGTTGAATTCGATATAACTCTTTTGCTGTCAATAGTTCCGGTAATTGCATAACCGAATTTAATTTCTTTATCGTCAACCGAATGTCCCCCCAAAACCACTACATTTTCGTTGTTTAAAGCCCTTTGTCCGCCAAGCAATATCTTACCTAAAACATCCCAATCCCCTTTTTGCGGATAACAAACTATTGAAAGTGCGGTCAATGGCTCGCCACCCATTGCATAAATATCATTTAACGAATTTATTGCAGCAATTTCTCCAAAAATTTCTGGATCGTCTGTAATAGGTGTGAAAAAATCAACAGTTTGGACTAAGGTAATATCATCATTTAAACGGAATACTCCCGCATCATCAGAATTTTCAAAACCGATAATTATATTTTCATTATTTTGTGCAGGAAGTTTGCTCAAAACTTGAGCAAGATCACTTGGAGCGAGTTTTGCTGCTCAACCCGCACAAGAAACCATTTCCGTTAAACGTTTCTGCATATTTTATTTCCCTAACTACTTCCCTATTAATAAGTTATAAATTCTATCTAAATCTACCTGCCCATAATATTCAAGCTCTATTTTTCCACTCAAACCATCATTGTCCGGAGTGATTTTTACCTGTGTTTTCAAATGCCGTCGCAGTTTTTTTTCTGCATTTTTTATATTTGCATCTTTTTTTAGCTTAATTAGCGATTTTACATTTTTTAACGGCTTTCCATGTATAAGTCTTTTAACGGCTTTTTCGGTATCTCTGACTGAAAGAGCCATACTAATAATATTTTTTGCCAATTCGATTTGAGATTGTTCATTTTCAAGCATTATCAATGTTCTGGCGTGACCCACAGATAATTTATCTTCTTCTACATAAACAAGTATTTCATCAGGTAACCTCAATAAACGTAAGTAGTTAGTGATGAATGTCCGACTCTTTCCGACCCTGTTTGCAATCATTTCTTGAGTTAATCCAACATCGTCAATTAATTTTTGATATGCCTTTGCTTCCTCAATCGGATTGAGTTCTTGCCTTTGTATATTTTCAATCAAAGCAATCTCTAATAATTTGTCATCAGAAACTTCTTTGACTACAACAGGAATTTTATCCAATTCAGCCATTTGTGCGGCACGCCAACGTCTTTCGCCCGCGACAATCTGATAACCTTTACCTTCTGCTCTGACCAGAATCGGTTGAATGATTCCGTTTGCTTTAATAGATTGAGTTAATTCCTCTAATTCAGTTTCTGGAAAGTTTTTTCTAGGTTGATTTGGATTTGATTTTATCAAATCAATATCTAATTCAAAAAATCCTTCATTACTTTTATTAGTGTCGGTTTCTTCACCTATTAGAGCACTAAGCCCCCTGCCTAATGCCTTTCTGCTCATGGCTTAAAATCTCCTTTGCTAAATTAATATAACTTTCTGCTCCTTTTGACCGTATGTCATACAAAATAATAGGTTTACCATAGCTTGGAGCTTCTGCTAGACGAACATTTCTGGGTATTACTGTTTCTAAAACCTGAGAGCCGTAAAAATCTCTTAAATCTTGTGCAACTGCTGATGAAAGATTTGTTCTTTCATCAAACATCGTTAACAATAAACCTTCGATAACAAGTTTCGGATTAAGGCTTCTTCTTAAATGAGCTAATGTGTCAAATAATTCTGTAACACCTTCTAAAGCGTAATATTCGCACTGTATTGGAACAAGTAATGAATCTGCGGCTGTCAAACTATTTATAGTTAATAATCCAAGCGAAGGCGGACAATCTATAATTATGTAATCATATTCCTTTTTTATTTGCTCAAGAATATTTTTAAGTATGTATTCTCTTTTATCTTGATCTACCAGTTCAATTTCTGCACCAGCAAGATTCTTATCTGCCGGTATAATCCAAAATAAAGGTAATTCTGTCGGTAGTATTATTGTTTTTAAAGATTCTTCATTAATAATTGCATTGTAGAGAGTTTTCCTTGATAAAGATCGTTCAATCCCAGAACCTGATGTGGCATTTCCCTGCGGATCAGCATCCACAAGCAAAACCTTTTTTTCTTCAACAGCTAGTCCAGCCGCTAAGTTAACAGCAGTAGTGGTTTTTCCAACTCCACCTTTTTGATTTGCAACAGCTATAATCTTTCCCATTGTTTTTTCCGTATTGTTTTTATTTAGAATTAATTTAACACATAATTGTCAGATTATCTATTAATAGAATCTGGTAATTACAGGTAAGATGTTTCACGTGAAACATCTTACCTGTTTCTAATTTTTAGACGTAGTTAAATGGATTAAAACCGTAGATAATGCAGCAGGTGTTAAACCGGAAATCTTTCTGATTTGACCAAAAGTTTTAGGCCTAACTCGCTCAATCCTTTCTACCATTTCATACGATAAACCATTGATCTCATTGAAGTTAAATTTTTGAGGGACTTTAAGTCCATCGTTTCGGTTCACTCTTTTATTTGCTAAATCTTGTTTCTTTACATAACCACTGTAAAGTGAATCTGCTAGTGCAGTATTCAGTTCAGTCATCTTTATTTTTGATTTTACATTATAGGGTAAAAGATTATAAATCATATTTTCATCTATCCCTTGTCTTTGATAAATCTGGGATAATGTAATTGAATCACCTAAATCCGTGTTCAATAATTGAGAAAGTGTAGAATACTCAACATCCGAGCGTTTAAAACGTAGGTTATCTACTGTATTCCTTAACATTGCAATTTTATCCCTCTTTTTATTAAATTTTTCCCAATCTATATCATCAACTAATCCGATTTCTTTTCCTTTTGGTGAAAGCCTTTCATCAGCATTATCATGTCTTAGGGTCAATCTTGCTTCTGCTCTTGAAGTAAAAATGCGGTATGGCTCATCAACACCGTTTTTAATTAAATCGTCAACCAATACTCCAATATAACCTTCATTACGCTCTAAAATAATTGGAATGCGATGTTTCACGTGAAACATCGCATTAATTCCAGCCATTAGACCTTGACAAGCAGCTTCCTCATAACCGGTTGTTCCATTTATCTGTCCGGCAAAGAAAAGCCCTTTGATTCTGGTTGTTTCCATAGAAGGTTTAAGTTCTCGCGGATCAACAAAATCATACTCTATTGCATAACCAGGTCGTATGATACGGACTTCTTCGAATCCTCTAATCATTCTTAGTAAATCTTGCTGTAAATTCGCAGGTAGGGAAGTTGAAAAACCATTAAGATAAACTTCATTTGTATTGTAACCTTCGGGTTCTAAAAACAACTGATGACGAGTTTTATCTGCAAATTTCACTACTTTATCTTCAATGGAGGGACAATAACGGGGTCCAATCCCTTTTATTGCACCGGAATAGAGAGGAGATTGATTGAGATTTGCCTTTATTTCATTATGTAAATCCGTATTTGTGTATCCAATATAACAATTAATTTGTTGTTGTTCTATTTTATGAGTTGAAAATGAAAAAGGAACAGGTGTTTCGTCAGGTTCTTGTTTTTCAAAACAATCCCAATCAATAGTTCTGGCATCTATTCTAGGTGGCGTACCTGTTTTCAAGCGTCCGACAGGAAATCCTAAATCTTTCAGGTTTTCTGCAAGTTCAATTGAAGCAGGTTCGCCGGCTCGTCCGGCTGAATGACTTTTATGACCTGTATGTATTTTGCCATTAAGAAATGTTCCCGTTGCAATAACTACAGCTTTGGCTCCGAAACGTCTCGTATCTTCCATTTCGATTCCTATAACCTGTTTGTTCTCAACGATTAACTTTATAACAACACCTTGTCTTAAATTCAGATTTGTAGTATTTTCAAGAACTCTACGCATCTCTGTTCTGTATAATGCACGGTCAGCTTGAGCTCTGGGAGATTGCACAGCAGGACCTCTCGAGCGGTTTAATAAGCGGAATTGAATACCGGTGCGGTCAATTATTCGACCCATAATTCCACCGAGGGCATCTATTTCACGCACGATGTGTCCTTTAGCAATTCCACCTACTGCTGGATTGCAGGACATTTGTCCGATAAGGTCGAGATTAATTGTTATAAGTGCAGTTTCTGCACCTAAACGAGCAGAAGCGGAAGCAGCTTCGCATCCGGCGTGTCCTGCTCCGATAACTATTACATCAAATTCTTCATCAAAAAACATAACTTTAAAAACCAAGTATAAATTATTTACAATCAAATCATTTTACAACTAAACTTTTTATTTTAGTTTAAGAAATAGACTTTGCCAAGACTAGAATTTGGATGCTGATGTAAGTAGTTGATTAATAATTAGTTATGAAGTTTTATTTTGTTATATCTAAACTTAAAAGATAACAATTATAATCTGTAAATTTTTATTGTTATCTTAAAATTAAATAAGATTAAGAGATATACAATAATTATTTACCAATGCAGAAGGTAGAAAATATTTGCGTGAGCATATCTTCAGTTGTAGTTTCACCGGTAATTTCGCCTAAATAGCGAATTGCATTGTGAAGTCCGATCAAAACAATTTCCTCACTCATTTTTTGTTCAAGGAGTGAGACCGAATTTTCAATTTCGGATTTTGCACGCAGTAGCAGGTCATTGTGCCGTGCATCAGAAATTAAAAAGCCTGAATTATTAAAATCCGGTGTAGAGAAGGGTTGGGTAATTGCTGTCTGTAATTTATTTAAGCCTTCACCTGTTTTTGCTGAGATGTTTATAATTTTAGGTTGCATATTGTTGGTTGCGGATTCTAATTCCGATAAAATTTGTGAGTTACCATTTATCAGATCAATTTTGTTGATGGAAAGCAGATACGGTAAATCTTTGATTAGGCTTAAAATTTCTTTATCTTCTACGGTCAATTCCTGTGAACCGTCTAGCAAAACAACCACTAAATCTACATCAGCCATAATGCGTTTTGAACGCTCGACACCAATCATTTCAACTGTATCGAAAGTTTCACGTAAACCGGCTGTATCAATTAGAGAAACAGGGATGTTATTAATTGTAAAAGTTTCGTGTAATTGGTCACGCGTAGTTCCCGGAATGTCTGTTACAATTGCCCGGTCTTGTCCTAGTAAAGCATTAAAAAGACTGGACTTACCGACATTTGGGCGACCAACTAATGCAACCTTTAATCCTTCTCTGAGAAGTTTTCCGGCTTGAAATGTTTCGGTAAGTTTTTCCAATTTTCCAATAATTTCTGTAAGATTATTTTTTATATTTTCCAGTTCTAATTCGGGCAAATCGTCTTCGACAAATTCCAATGCGGATTCGAGAAAAACGATAACATTCAGCAAATCATCTTTAAGCGGTTGAAGTTGGTGGGAAAATTCACCGCGAAGTTGACGTATCGCCTGCCGGGTCATAGCAATGCTGTTGGCATCAATCAAATCGCGGATGGCTTCGGCTTGAGATAAATCCATCTGACCATTTGCCAGGGCACGCAGCGTAAATTCACCGGGTTCGGCAAGCCGTGCGTCTAATTTCAGACAAATATCCAGAACCTGACGAATTACAACAGGTGAGCCGTGGCAACTTATTTCGATTACATCTTCGCCTGTAAATGATTGCGGAGATTGGAAATAAGTAATTAGTGTTTCATCTATTATTTCTTTTGTTTGGAAATCAAAAATCTTTCTAAGATTTGCAAAACGAGGTTTTGGATTAAAATCTTCATCGTTTATAAGCGTTTTTGTAATTTTGAGCGAATCCTTTCCACTCAAACGCAGAATACCAATTCCGCTTCTTCCGAGAGGTGTTGCTAATGCGACGATTGTATCCATAATTTCAAGCTTGAAATAAAGAAAAACACAAAGAAAAGAGAAACTCAAATCTTTGTGCTTAAAATGTGCTGCAGAAAAGCTTACTTGAGGCGAACCTGCAAACGTCTGTTACTGCCTTCGCCGACGGATTCTGTTATTAAATCCTTTTCATTCTGCAAAGAAAGGTGAATCATCCTCCGTTCGGTTGAATTTAGATCGCCGAAAGTAAAGGATTTTTCCTTTTCACGGACATTTTTTGCGGCGAATTTTGCCATCATCGCAAGTTCGGATTTTCTGGTCTGGCGAAAACCGTCCGCATCGCAAATGATACGATGATCGCGGTCTAATTCGCGTCCGTATAACTGAAAAAGTATAGTTTCAAAAGCATCGAGCATCTCGCCGTTTTCGCTCAGTACAAGTGGAACATCTTCACCGCTTAAATTTGTTAAACAACCTTCATCATCCGACCAAACGGCGGATGCTTTGAGTTCAAAACCGAAATCTTCAATAATTTCGGTCAGAAAATTTTCGACATTTTGGCAAATTTCATTCATAGATTTTATGAAGTCGAAAGTTTAGGTTTCTTTCTAAGAATTTCCGTTTTTTCTTTTTCCTCTTCGGGCGGCTCGTCAGTTTTGTTTAAATAATTGATAATCAACTGCTGACCGAACATTATAATATTTCCCGTAAACCAGTAAAGCAAAAGTCCCGAAGGTGCTGACCACATAATCCATAGCATCATTATAGGCATTATGTATGTCATCATATTCTGCTGCATTTTTTGTTCGGGCGATGCGGCAGCAGCAGGAGTTATCGGTGAAAACTTAAACGACAAAATCATTGAGATCGCAAAAGCAAATTCGAGTATGTGATACGGATCGCCCGCCGAAAGATCGGGCAGCCATAGAAAAGTTTCCTGTCTAAAGCCGAGATAAATCGAAACGGTTATATATAGTGCAATGAGCAGCGGAAACTGCAAAATCATCGGCAGACATCCGCCAATCGGCACAGCCCCCTTCATCATCCGCAGTTGTTCCATCTGAAGTTCCCGCATTTTCGGGTCATCAGCCGGAACTCCCTGTTTTTGCATTTCTTTTTGCCGTTCCTGAACTTCCTTTAACATTGGAGCATTTTTCTGTGCCTTTTTAAATGACTTTGAAGAATACCAACGGAAAGGGAAGAGCAGAGAATAAAACAAGAATGTAAAGATAATAATGGCAATTCCGTAATTATTTACGAAGTTATAAAGAAATTTTAAGACATATAAAATCGGAGCAGAGAGCGGGCGGGTGAAAAAGCTCATATATCCGTAGTTAATAAATTCCTCAATATCAATCGTCCGCCCGACTGCTTGGGAAATCCTGTCGTTATAATTGTGTAGAACAAAATAATCCTTCGTTCCCGTGTAGATTTTATTTGTTGAACCGTCCGCAGTTATCGGCACATAAGCGGTCATTAAATGTTTTACGGTTTTTGTGCTTTCGTTTCTGGTGATCCAGGAAATAATGCCGTCGTAGTAAGGTTTGGTTTCCTGTTCAAATTTGCTTGAACGAAATTCAAGTCCCGGAGTTTTCTTTGCGGGAATAGCCGCCATTGCAAAATATGTATCGCCGATTCCTGCCCAGTCAACTTCTCCCGGAACTTTAACTTCGCCTTTCCCGTTTTCTTCTGTGATTGAAGCCGCATACTGACGGCTGGCAGAACCTTCTGCGTTGTAAACGCCTTCGGGTTCAACCGTGTAAAAAGTGTAGCGGTTTACGCCCTGATCGCCGATGCTCGGTCCGATTAAAAGTTTTGTATTCGGAACGGGTTTTCCGTCTTTCGTTAATTTTACGGATAAATCGGCAATGTAATTATCCGCACGAAAAACAAAGGTTTTTGTAACCTGAACACCGTTTTCGCCTTCATAAGTAAAATCAATTTGCTTTGACTCATTTCCCTTGATTTCGATCTCATCGCTGTCAGCAGAAACCTTGTAATTATTATAATTAATTGTTTTATCGAGTTTCTCATCTCCCGTAGAAAGTTGAAAAGGAGCAAGCCGCGGCTCTTCTTTTAAGCCTTCCTGTGAAACTAATTCAAGCGGTTTTTCACTTTGCTTGTTCGAACCGTCCGCATAAAGATTTTTTCTGGCTTTCGGATCGTCAGTATCATTTACTTTCAATATCCAACTTGTCGCCACAGCACCTTTTGAATTGAGTTTAACTTCATAAAGGGGAGTTTTGATCGTGACGGTTTTATTCGGATTTTCATCCGCAGAGGTTTCGGATTCCGCAGTGTTTACCGCATTTTCACTATCTTCTTTTTTAACTTCGGGAGCAGGTTTTGTTTCAATATTTACATTTGCCTGTTGAGAAGCATTTGTATTCGCATTTGCCGATTCCTGCTCGGGTTTTTCGGGAGCAAAAAAATACATCCATCCCGTCAGAACCATCATTGAAAGAACTGCCGCGAGAAAAAATCTTGATTGTGATTGCTGTTTATTTTGGTCTTGCATATAAAAAGTCTTGAGTCCTAATTTCAAATTCCAAAGTCAGAATACCGTCCTACAGACATTAAAATTAGAATCTATTTCACGGGATCATCACCGCCTTTGCTAAAAGGTTGGCAGCGGCAAATTCTCTTAACGCCCATCCAACTTCCGTGAATTGCTCCGTGTTTTGCAACCGCTTGTCTCGTATATTCCGAACAGGTTGGCTTAAAACGACACGAAGGCGGCAAAAAAGGCGAGATAAACGTCTTATAAAGTTTTATTAAATCTAAAATCAAAAACTTCATTTCTTAATCATACGACGCTTTCTTCGCCTTTGTTTAATTCTTTTCTCGCTTCGCTTTGCTTAACCTTTTCAATAATCTGCCGAAAATCTTCTAAAGCCAACTGCATCTTTATTTCCAGCAAATTCCTGCGAGCATTTAAAACCCAATCATATTTGTTTTCCAACTGATTAAGTTCGACTTTACTCAAACGAAAAGTTTCCCGCAAAAGCCGTTTTGCCCTATTTCTGGCGACCGCGTTACCGACTGCTCTTTTTGAAGCCGTGATACCTATACGCTGAAAAGACGTTTCTGACGGCATCAAAAATGCTGTCATAAAACGCCCTTTAAATCTCACGCCTTCCGCATAAACGCGGCGAAATTCTTTCGGTTTGCGAAGGCGTTTATCCTTCGGCAAACGAAAATTTAATAGTGAAACGGCGTTAATCTTTTGCGTCCTTTCTTACGGCGACGGGCTAAAACATTGCGTCCCGCCTTCATTGACATTCTTTTGCGAAATCCGTGTTTCTTCGCTCTCTTGCGATTGTTCGGTTGATATGTTCTTTTTGGCATAACTGTTCATCCTCTCACTAAAAAGTGAACTTTAGATTTTATTGATATTACAGGCAAATGTCAAAGCGAAACGAAATTAAAGCGTGCAAATAGCTTAAACATCAATCCAACGCATTCTTTATCGAGCATTATTATTTCTTTCGGGAATTTATTGATTAAAAGCCTTTAAAACTTCATCAGCGTGTTCATCAGTTTTTACTTTTTTAAATATTTTCTTTATTATTCCATCTTCATCAATTAAAAAAGTAGTCCGCTTGATTCCCATATATTTTTTGCCATACATATTTTTCTCACCGTAAACGCCGTATTTATTGATGATTGTTTTGTCAATATCGGCAAGAAGCGTGAACGGCAAATCATATTTTTTGATAAATTTTTGATGAGATTCTTTATCATCCGCCGAAACGCCGAGAACTTTGATATTATTTTTCTTCAATTCGGCAAATCCATCACGCAGCGAACAAGCCTGCTTCGTGCAGCCCGGCGTATCGTCTTTCGGGTAAAAATATAAAACTACTTTTTTGCCCTTATAATCTGATAATTTAACTTTTTTCCCGTTCTGATCTTCCCCCGTAAAATCGGGAGATTTATCTCCTGCTTCAGTCATAATTTTTATCTTGTCCTTATCCCAAACTGTTTATTGCCTCACTTCTCTAAAACTTCTTAGTTTTCCGCCAAACATTGCCATCGGTAATAACAGAATCAAAAATGTCATATGATACCAAAGCGGCAGTAAGTCCCAACTGCTAAGTTGAAAAAATATACCGACAATCAAAAGTGCAACACCGAGAATCAAAGGAGCTTTTGTTGTTTCTTTAGAAATCGCAGCAGCGATAAGACCTGCAATTATCGAAAAAATCACGCTCAAAACGAGTTTGATAATCAGATAATTAGTCGGGATGTTTGAAATACTTCCATCTATATCAACGCTTAGATTATTAAATGTAGGTATCATATTCATTAACGCATCGCTTCCGAGCCACAAAACCGTCCAGACAATAAAGCCTGCGATAAAACCGTTAGTTATATTTTTTATCATAATTTTTTCCTGCTTATCATTTTGCGTTTAAAAACAAAAAAAGGCAAAGCGAATTTTCCCGAATTCCTTGCCCTTTTTTTGTTGCCCTCGTTCGCTTAAACCTTCCTTTCAACGAACCTACCTGTAAAATTATTGTTCCGGCGTTTTGAGTCGGCTTTAAATCGGCTTACCTTCAAAACCTATCCAAAGCCTGTTTGACTCAAAACGCTTTCTTGCTTTACGCAACTTTTTTCTTTGCTTTGTCCGAACTTTGTGTTTGTTCTTTTTCAACTCTCGCCGACATACGTTTATCCAAATCTGCAATTTGCTCGTTCGTTAAATGATAAATATTCGGCTGGTCGTGATAAATTCTCGCACCCGTAACGACATCCGCTTTTTTGAAACCGTTTTTTTCGGCTTTTTCGATCAATTCTTCAATCGTCATCGCATTTTTAACAAGTGTCAGAGGTGTTTTCTCAGTAATAAATTCTTCGACTTCCAATGCTTTTGGTGTATCAAAAGCCAAATTTTCAGACGACTCGCCTTTCATATGTGCTAAGAAATCTTTGAAACCGATATTTCCCGTCATTTCAAAACCGACTTCAAATGCAGGTGAATTCGATTTTACAACCTGAAATACACGAACAATCTCGCCGCCGCGTTCCTGTAATGAAAGCTCGACCATCACATCAACGAAATATTCCAAACCGCTCGCCGTCATCGGCAAAACCCGTCCGATCTCGTTATCTTCTTTCGTTTCCTTGCCTTTCGCGGGAATCTGATCGGCGATGACGACGCATTTTCCGCTTTCGATACAAAGTTTGCGAAGGACATTCTGCAAAATCATCTGGTCTGCCGCTAATTCTTCCGAACTCGGTTGAGCCAAAGGATCACCCGTTTTCTCCCGAACCGCCTCAAGCATTTCCGAATGCTTCGCACTAAAATACGCTGCCCACGAATCAAGTGCATAACAACCGTAATTCTGTTCCTGTCCTTCGCCGCTTAATGCCCAGTCAATAAACTCGGGCAATTCGTCAGTATTTTCAATTTCCAAAGCGTCAAATGTTTCGCCAACGCCCCGCAATAATCTTCCTTTCCTCTCCGTGTCAAAAATGCAGAGCCGCCCCAAACCCGCTTCCGACATCGAACTGACAAAATGACTTTTACCAACACCCGCCCCGCCGCGAATCGCCATCACCAAACGCTGTTGACGCGGGACGCGACTCAAAGGGTTAACTTTTATTCTATTTGTAGATTTCATAATTCACTTTCTCCTAAAATTTTTGTAAATCGTTTGATAGCCTTAATGTTATCTCTTAATTTTCTAATGCTAACTGCCTACCGTCAAAGGCATTATGTTGCATTGATGAAACAAATTTAGCATAAGTTGTATTTTGTTGCAAGTGTGAAACAAGATTTTTTTGAGAAAATGTGGATTTTTTATTGGAAAAGCGATATTTTAGAATAAATAGGAGTTCGGGATTATGAAAAAATTTGTTCTCATTTTGATTTTGATATTTTTGTGCAGTTTTTCCGTGTTTACTCAAACTGAGAAAAAATCAGAAAAACAAAAGTGTCCGAAAATTGCTATAAATCCTCCACCAATAGCTTCTCCAGATGAAGTAATGAAATTCATACTGAATATAGAGGGAAATCCTGATGAAAAAGATTTTAAGATCGAATGGGAAATAGAAAAAGGAACTATCGTTGCAGGTCAAGGAACAAAATCGTTAAGTGTTAATCTGGAAGAGATTGACAAAGATTCATATTCTGCAATGGTTAGTGTGAAAGTTACGGGTTCGAATGGTTGTGTAGTTTCTGCAAATGAGAGAGTATCTCTTTCTATAGATAGAGTTCCTTTTTTATTTGATGAGTTCGGGAATATAACAAATGGCGATTTGAAAGCAAGACTTGATAGTTTCTTTACTAAACTTCAAGAGGATGCAAATGCAAATGGATTTATAGTGATGTTCGGCAAATCAAGAGACTTGGAAAAACATGTAAAAATCATTAGTGACCATATAGGTAATAAGAATTTTCAAAGTTCAAGAATTACTTTTATAAACGGTGGCGAAGAAAAAGAAATTCGCACCAAATTTTGGATAATTCCCGCAGGGGCTGATACTTCGGCTATTCTAATTGGTAAAAGACCATACGAACCTATTTGTCCGGCAATTAGCGTAACTCCGCCGCCTAAAGCACTTTCAGCAGATGAACCATATGTTTTCGTTGCAAATGTAAGTGATGAAAAAGATAGAGATGAATTAAGTTATTATTGGTTAGTTGATAAAGGTAAAATAATTGAGGGTCAGGGAACTAAAACAATAAAAGTCTCTGCAAAGAATTTAGCGGAAACTTATATAAGTGCGAGTGTCCACATTTCCGGTTTACCTAATATCTGTTTAGATTGGGCTTCCGATGCGGCAATAGTTACTTATGATTATGATTCGTTATTATTTGATGAATTTGGAAAAATTAAAAAAGACGAGTTAGAAAAAAGAATTAGAAAATTTGAATCAGAGTTAAGAAAAGAACCCTCATCAACAGGCTATCTTATAAATTACGGAACTCCAAAACAGATTGCTGAAAGAGAAAAGCTAATCAGAAACTTTATAAGCACTCGCGGCTACGATGCCAGCAGAATGGTTTTTGTAAACAGCGGAACAGAAAAAGAAGTTCGTACTAACCTTTGGTGCTAGTAAATTAAAGTGAGAATTCTGCAATCGAAAGATGCAGAATTCCATCTTTGTCATATTGTAATCCATACCAACTCGCCAGCACATTAAACATCGTCATCGTGTAGCCGA
>JALZKH010000006.1 GCA_030859345.1 Acidobacteriota bacterium
TTATGGGGCGGAAAATTCTGGACAGACGGCTATTTCGTCAGCACAGTCAGCACACACGGAACAGAAGAAATGATAAAGAACTATGTTCAGCAACAAGGCAAAACTGATTCAGACGACGGACAAGGAAAACTCTTTTAATACCCCGTCAGCTTGCTGCGGGGTAGTTTATTTTAAATAAAATCGAAAATTAGTAAATTTCATCACCTTTGACTTTTAATTTTCTACGCCAGAGTTCGCGGTATGAATTGTAGCGGGACATTAAATTATTTAATTTATAGCGGGCGGCAAAAGACAAATCCCTGTTTCCGTTGATGCGGTTAATGCGGGCTTCGAGGCTGGCACGTTCTCTGTTCGGAGCGATTTTCCTACCGCCGTTAAAATAAATATCAAAATCAATTTTTAAACGCCGGATAGATTCTTCAACCTGCTCGATCTCTTGTTCGATTTCGAGAGTTTTGCCTTGTTTTGTATGTTCACGATGCGATAAGCTGTTTTTTATTATTGATGCCATATTGGATTTTCTGTTGTAGTGGAATGTCGGACGGTTTTTTTGTCCCTATTAATAATAAATGTGTAAATCTGCAATTCTTCCGCTTTTTATAATTTCAGTTAAAATAAAATTCTCTAATTTATGGAAAACAACCCGGAAAAAAATTCAGCGGAAATTTTGAAACTTCTGCCATCAATAGACACGCTTCTGCGAAGCGAAACCTCTGCAAAACTTGTCGGTAAGATTGGCACCAAGCATCTGGCGGGATTGGCAAGACTCGTAACGGATTCTCTGCGACAGGAAATTCAGAATGAAATTGCGGATGGTAAACAAATCAAAACGGAAAATTATTCACGTGAGATTTTGCTTAAAGAAGCGGAATCCCGGCTCGAAAATTCCTGGCGGCAGGAACAAAATACAGGTTTGCAGAGAGTTATTAATGCCGGCGGCGTGATAATTCATACAAATTTAGGTCGCTCGACGCTTTCCGAAGCAGCACGAATAGCGATGTTAGACGCTTCCGGTTACTGCAATCTCGAATACGACATCGAAACAGGCAAACGCGGCAAACGCGGGGCGAGAGCGGAAAATCTATTGGCGGAATTAAGCGGTGCAGAAAGTGCTTTAATCGTTAATAATTGTGCGGCGGCGTGTGTTCTGGTTTTATCAACACTTTGCAAAGGCGGCGAAGCGATAGTTTCGCGTGGTGAATTGGTCGAGATCGGCGGCGATTTTCGCGTTCCCGATGTTATGATTCAATCGGGAGCTGAATTGGTCGAAGTCGGCACAACCAATAAAACCCGTGCCGCAGATTATGAAAATGCGATCACGGAAAATACGAAGTTGATTACAAAAGTTCATCCGTCAAACTATCGGATCATCGGTTTTACATCCACACCGGGTGTTGCGGAATTAGCCGAAATTGCGAAACGAAATGGCGTATTGCTTTACGAAGATGCCGGATCGGGAGCGATGTTCGATATGTCAGAATACGGTTTGACAGATGAGCCGATCATTCCCGATTCGATCAAAAATGGTGCGGACGTTGTAACTTTCAGCGGCGACAAATTGCTCGGCGGAATTCAATCGGGTCTGATCGTCGGACGCAAAAATGTTATTGAAAAATTACGTAAAAATCCACTTTACAGAGCGTTGCGTGTCAGCAAAATCATTTACGCCGTTTTAGAAAAAACGCTTGAAGAATTTCGCAAAGAAACCGCAGTAGAAAATATTCCGACTTTGAAAATGCTTTCGATGACAACTGCTGAACTAAAAGAGAGAACAGAAAAATTTGCTCAAAACCTGCGTGAGAAATTAAGCGATGAAACTGATTTAGAATTTGAAGTTATGGAAGGAGAATCCGTCATCGGCGGTGGTTCTGCTCCAGCCGTTCACCCCAAAACTACTTTGCTTGTGCTAAAACATAAAAAATCATCAGCAAGCCAATTGGAAGAAAAATTGCGACATTCGAAACTGCCCGTTATTGTGCGAATTGTCGAAGACAGAGTTGTGATAGATTTGCGGACGGTCTTGGAAAATGAAGAAGCGGAATTGTTGGAAGTTTTGAGCAGTATAAAAGAAGATTAACCGCAAAGGTCGCTACGGACGCAAAGCAGAAAATTACTAAAATTATTTTTGTTTAATATCAACAAAACTTGATGGATTTGTTTAAAAATCCTTTGCGTCCTTAGCGACCTTTGCGGTAGAAAATTATTTCCGGTAAAACTCAATTCCATCCGCAAATTCAACTCCAATTCGACCTTCGGATTCGGCGTAATCAAGATGAGCGACTGATTCGGAAATGGCTAAAAAGCGATGCACATTTTGGTCAATCGCATTTGGGAAAAGTCTTTGGGCAACATCCCAAGCGGTGATTCCGTCTTTTGAAACTAAGCCGATGACTTTTTTTTGGCGTTCATCAATCGCACGCACGTAACGATTAAAAATTTCCTCAAAATCAAATATCGGTTCGCCGTGTCCGCCGTGAACGAGAGTTGGCGAGAATTTACGGATTTTTGCCAAACTTACTAGATATTCGGCGAGAGATTTGAAGCGTTTGTCGGGATTTATCGGATCGGGCGAAACAATCGGGTTTGGCGTAATCCGTTTTAAGACGCAATCGCCGGCGATGATTGTTCGATCAGCTTCGCGGATAAATGAACAACTGCCGGGCGTGTGTCCGGGCGTGTGCAGAACTTTGAGCATTCCGCTTTCAAATTCTAATTCCTGTTCGTCATGCAATTCAGTAAATTCGGTTTGTGCAAGCGAATCTGTCAGTAAACTTATTTTCTCGTAAGTCTTTTGCAATTCCTCAAAAACCTCTTTCGGAACGCCCGCTTTTTGCATCAAATTTTTATGATTTTCCTGCGAAAGTCTGCCGAAAAGATGCCCTGTTTCCCAACCGTGAATAAAAATTTCTGCATCGTTTGCTTCGTCGCGGACTTGCTTTGCCAGACCGCAATGATCTTCGTGGGCGTGTGTCAGAACAATGCGGCGGATGTTTTTTAAATTTATGCCGTTTTGCTGTAATTTTTTTCGCAATGCAGCGGCGGCTTCCGAAGTTTTCGGTCCGACATCAATTAATGTCAGCGGGTCTTCTTTTATCAAATAAACATTAACATCGCCGACATAAAAAGGTGTTGGAATTGAGATTGGAACTATTTTCATTTTGGATTTTAGATTTTGGGTTTATGATTAACAAGAAAAATCGGCTTCTAAGTTTTGTTATAAAAGTTATAATAACTCTTATTGAAAAGAATGAAAAATCAAGCGGAAAACCAAAATCTAAAAACCAAAATCGTAATTGTCGGTGCGGGACCGGCGGGGACGAGTCTGGCGATTCGTCTGGCTAAAGAAAATTTTCAAGTAATTTTAATTGAACGCGAAAAATTCCCGCGTCATAAACTTTGCGGGGAATTTATTTCGCCCGAATGTTTTGAACATTTTCGGGAATTGGGCATTTTGGATGAAATGCTGATGCTTGGCGGCGACCGGATTTTGCAGACGGTTTTTTATTCGGAAAATGGCAGAAATGTATCCGTTCCGAGTGAATGGTTTAACGGGAATCGGCAAGGTGCCTTGGGTTTAAGTCGGGCGGAGATGGATTTTCGATTGATGGAAAAAGCGAAGGAATTAGGCGTTGAGGTTCTGGAAGAATGTTCGGTTATCGGACTTTTATTTGAAAACGAAAAGGTTTGCGGCGTAAAAATTAAAAATTTTGAAGGTGAAACGGAAGAAATTTTATCGGATTTGACGATTGACGCAACGGGAAGAGCGAAAGTTTTGGCGAAATTATCTGAGAAAGAGATTTCCCGCAAAGACGCAAAGACGCAAAGAAAGATAAGGGAAAACCTAAGACCAAAGACTAAAGTCCAAAGACAAAAATTGGTAGGATTTAAAGCTCATTTAAAAAATGTTCATTTGGAAAAAGGAAGATGTGAGATATATTTTTTTCGCGGCGGTTACGGCGGTTTGAATTATGTCGAGAACGGCGTTGCAAATCATTGTTTTTTAATGAAGGCGGAAATTATTAAGGAATTTAAGAGCGATGTCGAAGCAATTTTGCAAAATGTGATTTTTCAAAATACTCGGGCGAAGGAAACCTTAAAAGAGGCGGAAAATTTATATGATTGGCTGGCGGTTTCGGTTGACGGGTTTGGAATCAAAGAAATAAATCCGGCGAAAAATCTCTTGACGGTTGGAGATGCGGCGGCTTTTATTGATCCGTTTACGGGAAGCGGAATGTTGATGGCTTTTGAAAGTGCGAAGATTCTGGCAGTTGTGATTGCCGAAAATCAGTATTCAGCGGAGAAAATAGTGGAACAATATGAGTTACTACATAAAGCCAAGTTTCAAAGACGAATGCAGGTCTGCAAAATTATGCGGCAGTTATCATTTATTCCGAGTTTTGCGAAATCGGCAATCTCCGTGTTGAGTTTGAGTAAAAGATTCAGAGAAACTTTGGTGCGGCTAACCAGAAAAGCGGGAACGGAAAAAGGAATTTAAAGAGTAAAATTTTCAAAAAAGTTAAATTTTTTACTTGCTTTTATAGGCTTATTACCGTTAAAATGCCACAGCTATCAAATCTAATAAAAATAATTTTGTCAGTTATAATAACAGATTTATTTTGGATTTTAGATGAAACAAATTCTCCTGCCCCCTTATGAATCTGTTTTCACTAATCTAACAAAATTCAGAAAGTTTCTAAATAATGGAGTTAAAAATTTAATGAGAGCATACCCTTGTCAGTTTTCAGCCATTTGTCAGAGAATTTTGATTTTAGCAACAGTCGTGTTTTTAAGTGTTAGTGCGGCTTTTGCACAAGCACAGGCAAGCACATCGGACTTGGTCGGCACGGTTGTTGATGCGAGCGATGCAGTTGTACCGGGAGCAACCGTAACAGCACGAAACAGCTCAACCGGAATTACCCGCACGGTGGTTACAAATAATGAAGGTTCATATTCAATAATCGGAATTCCTCCGGGAACTTATCAAGTTTCTGCGGAAGCTGCGACCTTCAAAAAAGCAGTTGTTGCCGACGTAAGATTAACCGTCGGACAGCGGTTTGAACTGAAAATTCCGCTTGAAATAGGCGGTGCGGATGCGGTTGTTAATGTTGATATAAGTTCTGTCCAATTGGTTGAAACGACGAGTTCGACGATCTCAAACACAATTGATCAACAGCGAATTGATAATTTGCCAATTAATGAACGTAGTGCAACCGGATTTGCTCTGACGATCTCAACTGTCGGACGTGATAATGGTCGTCCGATCGGTCCCGCACCGACATCGGGTTTGAACATCGGCGGACAACGCGGACGTTCAACACTCGTGCAGGTTGATGGTGCTGATTTTACCGATAATTCGATTAATGCGGCTCGCACAACCGTTTCGCAGGAAGCCGTTCAGGAATATCAGGTAGCGACAAACTCTTACGCACCCGAATTCGGACGGGCAACGGGCGGTATCGTCAATGTCGTTACAAAACGCGGAACAAATACTTACAGCGGAAATGTTTTCGGATTTATCCGCGACAAATCTTTTCAGGCGAGAAACGCTTTTTCTCCGATTGATGATGCGGATTTCCGAAGACTCCAATACGGCGGAACTTTCGGCGGTCCGATTGTTCGGGACAAAACATTTTTCTTCGCTTCATTTGAACGCCGCGACAGAGACGAGTCGGGATTTTTTACAAGCGACGTTGACCAAGGTTTGGGAGCATCGGCAAGTATTCCGTCTATTCCGGGATTAAATCCTCTAGCAAGAACTTTTACTAACTTGACACAGCAGCAAGCCGCTTTTGTTAACGGTTTGATCTCGCAGGGTATTCCTTTGCTGACAAACGCGAATGCGGCAATTAGAGCTCAGGGCGGACAATTGGTTTGTGTAGCAAGAGCTTACGCATTTTTTGCTTCGAGCGGCGGAACTACCGCTTTGACCGGAACAAATCCGCTTTTTAGTCCGAATGACGGAAGTGTTTGTCCGCCGATCAGTCCGATTCTTCCGACAACGGCAAATGTCGGCGGACGTTTTCTTCTTTCGGGAGCTCCCATTCCCAGCGGAACAACCGGAACAAACGGATTGCCGATAGCTTTTCGTCCGCTCAATGATTTGCAGAGAGTTTTTCCCGTTACGGAAGACACGAACTTTTTCTCGATTCGCGGCGACCACAATTTTAATGACAACAATCAGTTTACCGCACGTTTCGGTTACAACACTTTTGACTTAACCGGAATTCAGGTTGAATCACAAAACCAATCGCTCGGACAAAATGATTTTTCACGAACGGGTATTCAGGAGTTAACCGATATTTCCTTCACCGCCGGATTAAACACGGTTCTGAACTATAAATGGACAAACGAATTCAAATTCAACTTCGGACAACGCGATACGACATTTCGCTCGCAGAACGGCGAAGCCGTTGCCTTTAACATTTCAGGTTCGGCATTTATCGGGCGTGAACTTTTCTCGCCGGTTGATCGAACCGAAAGACGTTTCCAAATTGCCGATAATATTAACTACATTGTTGGCAACCATATTTTCAAATTCGGCGGTGATGTAAATTTTGTTACGATTCCAGCCGCTGTTTTTGAATTGAACTTTGCCGGATTATTTAATTTCGGTCCGTTTTCTGCCGGAAATCTGAACGCGGCTTTCGGTCAATTGGGAGCTCCCGATTTTACTCCGGTTCAGTCTTACGGACTCGGTTTACCTTCGACATTTATCCAAGGTTTCGGCAATCCGGTCAGCCAACTTAAAAACAGACCGTTGGCTTTCTTTGCACAAGATACGTGGAAGATTCGGCGGAATTTAACGCTTAATTACGGTATTCGCTACGATGTTGAATTTACCGATACGATTGCTCCGGTCGGTATTACCGATCCGCTTTCGGGAATCGCTCTTTCGGCGGCGGATGTTTTAGCCGCTCAGGATGCGGTCAATGTGCAGCAGGGATTTCCGCGTGATACGAATAATTTTGCTCCGCGTTTCGGATTTGCTTATGACATCAACAGCAACGGCAAAACTGTTATCCGCGGTGCGGCGGGATTATTCTATGATCATCCGCTGTTAGCGGCGGCGTTTAACTCCGACATTGCAGATGCGGCTCAACAGCAACAGTCCGTTTTGACGGCGGGAAGTCCGGCTTTAGTTGATTCGGTAACAGGTCGCCCGGTTTTGCTAAACGCTTCTCAAGTATTTCAGGGAACTGTCTGTAATGCGGCAACAACTAATCCGATCTGTCCTCCGGGCTTTACTACTGCGGGTTTAGCACCTTCCGCCCAATATCAATTCGGCAGACAGCGTTTTAATGACCAGACATATACCGGATTCGGTGCGGTTTTACCGTTTACGCTTCCCATCGGTAAGGATTTTGAATATGCTTACGCCTTCCAAGCTAATTTGGGGATTGAACGTCAATTGACCAAAAATATGGCAATTACGGCTCAATATATCCACGTCGGAGCAAGACATCTTCCGCATCCGACAGATTTGAATACGCCGAATACGGCGTTGCAAATTCAAAATTATGTTCGCTGCTTTGGAAGTTTACCGACTTCAACTCAACAAGTATCTACGGTAAATCCGGCGGCTTGTAACGCAAACGGGGACACATTTATAAATGTAATTCCGGGCATTATTTCGGTAAATGCCAGAACCGGACAAGGTGTCATTGCTCCGGCGGTCGCTAATTTCTTCCGTCCGAATGCTCCGAACTATTTCTTGGCTCAGGCATTATCGGGGGGAGCAGTAACTCCGGCGGTATTGAATGCCGCTTTGGCTGGATCTAATACACTTAGAACACCGGGCTTGGTTTCACCTTTCGGTGCGGTCAATGCTCAGGTTTCGGATGGTAATTCAAATTATGATGCTTTGAATATCGAACTCAAACGACGGTTTGCCAATAATTTTACATTCTTGGCTTCCTATACGTTGTCGCATTCGATTGATCAATCATCGGATTTGCAGACGCTTCTGCTTCCGCAAAATGCAAATAGACTTGATCTGGAAACATCGAATTCGTTGTTTGATCAACGGCATCGTTTTGTTTTCAGCGGCGTTTTGATGTCGCCGACGGAATGGAGAAATTCAGATTCGACCTTCAAGAAAGTCTTTGCAAACTTTGTAGTTGCACCGATTATTGAAATTTCTTCAGGTCGCCCGTTTAATATCATTACCAATCAGGATACGAATAATGATCAGTCATCGCAAACCGACCGACCGAATGTTGCCGCAGACGGAACATTGGTTGTGCCGCCGCCGTTTTCAACCGGTATTTTGGGACGAAATATGGGTTTGACTCATTCTTATGCAACATTTGATCTACGTTTAGCACGTTCAATAAATTTTGGTGAACGCTATAAGTTGGAATTGATCGCCGAAGGATTTAATCTTTTCAACCGCTTTAACGAAGCATCCGCATCGCCTTTTATCAGTGATGTCAATGATTTCGGTCAGCGTGCGAGCAACGGAGCATATTACAGCCGTCCGACCGCTGCATTCGATTCGAGAAATTTCCAATTTGGTGTTAAATTTAATTTCTAAAAATTTGGAAATTATTACTTTTATTCGGCTGAACGGCTTTCAAAACCGTTCAGCTTTTTTAGACCGGAGCATAAGCGTCCCGCTTGTGTTGAGTGCGATAGCACGAAAACAAATTTCATCAACTTAATCGTTTAAGTTTATCTTTGAAGTCAACTAACTCCTTTTCGCGTTTAAGAAACGCTCATCACAAGCGTGGACGCTTATGCTCCAGTCTAAAATGCAATTTTTATTTTAGGTTTATATTCCTATGAGTTTTATCGCCAACAAAATTTTAATGGTTCGCCCCGCTAAGTTCGGCTTCAATCCGCAAACCGCCGAAAGCAATGCGTTTCAAAAAGAAGTTGATTTGACCGACGAAGAAATTCAGGAAAATGCTGTTTGGGAATTTGATTCGATGGTCAATAAATTAAGAGAAAACGGCATTGAGGTTTTAATTTGCGATGATTCAAAAAATCCTTACACGCCCGATGCGGTTTTTCCGAATAATTGGTTTTCAACTCACGCGGGCGGCACGCTTTGTCTTTATCCGATGGAAGCCGAAGCCAGACGCTTTGAGCGAAATCCGCAGATAATTAATAAATTGAAAGAAAATTTTGTGGTTGCGAAAACTTTGGATTTTACCGAATTTGAGAACCAAAATAAATTTCTTGAAGGCACGGGAAGTCTTGTTTTAGACCACGAAAACAAAATCGCTTACGCAAGCATTTCTTCGCGGACGAATGAAGACGCTCTGAAAGATTGGTCAAACAAACTGGATTTTGAAATTTTTAAATTCAGAAGTTTTGACCGAAACGGAAAAGCGATCTATCACACAAATGTAATGATGTGTCTGGGCGATGATTTTGCAGTTGCTTGTCTGAAAAGCATTTCGGAAGAGAATGAAAAGAGGCTTTTCCGCGAAAAACTGTATCAAACGGGAAAGGAAATTATTGAAATTTCGTTTGAACAAATGAACAATTTCGCGGGAAATATGCTGCTTTTGCAAAATAAAAAGACCGAGAAAATTCTTGTATTGAGCAAAACCGCTTTTGAATCTCTGAATAAAAAGCAAATTGAAAAACTCGGATCACACGCGAAACTTTTGTCATTTGATATTGATATAATCGAAAAATGCGGCGGCGGCTCGGTGCGTTGTATGATTGCGGAAATTTTCTATTGAAGCGTCGGAACGCACGCGACCCGCGTGCAGCAAACGCCACAGCGTTTGAAAAAAGCTGATCTAGTACAATGTAATCTTAGTTTTTAGATATTACTTTTTCATAGTGGCGTTTTAGTTTTGTTCTTGCTTTATCAACTGTAAATTGCCACTTTGCTTTTATTTCAAGTTTATTTCGTTCTTTGACAA
>JALZKH010000033.1 GCA_030859345.1 Acidobacteriota bacterium
CTAAATCCAAAAATCAATAATAATCAATGAATAAAAAATTAACTTTTACTTTTGCAATAGTTTTTCTCTTTTCCGTAACAACTATTTTTGCACAGCAAACTGCAAAATATACGCCGAATGCTTTAACGGCGGAAGATTATGATCGAGCCGTAAAAATGCTTGGTTCAAACACAAATCAATCTGTTGACCGTGCCGGAGTTCGCCCCGTTTGGCTAAAAGACGGCAGATTTTGGTATCGCGTTTTAACACCGACGGGAAGCGAATATGTTTTGGTAAATCCTGCCGATGGTTCTCGTAAAACTTATTCTGATGTAAAAACACTATTAGCTGAGGTTAAGGAAGATAGAAACAATGGAAGCGGTAGTTTTCTTGCGGTTCCTTCGCCTGACGGAAAAAAAGTTGCATTCATAAAGGATTGGAATTTATGGATGCGTGATGTCGAAACCAAAAAGGAAACGCAATTGACGAAAGACGGCGTGGAAAATTTCGGTTATGCAACTGATAATGCGGGCTGGAAAAAAAGTGACCGCCCGATAATTCTCTGGTCGCCGGATTCCAAAAAAATCGCCACATTCCAACAAGACCAACGCAATGTCAGCGATATGTATCTTGTTACGACAAATGTCGGCGAACCAAAATTGCAGGCTTGGAAATATCCTCTGCCCGAAGATAAGGAAATTATTAAAATTCACCGCGTAATTATTGATACGGATTCCGGCAAAATGATTCGCCTGAAAATGCCGCCCGACGACAGACGCGGAACGCTTTGCGACGATATTTCCTGCACGGGAGCATTTGACGACAATGAATGGAACTCGGACGCGAGCAAACTTGTTTTCGTTTCAACGCCACGCGACCACAAAAAAGCGACTTTACGAATCGCCGATGCAAACACCGGCGAAGTACGCGAAATTTTCACGGAAACGGTTAAAACTCAATATGAATCGGGACAGGGGAAAATCAACTGGCGATATTTGCCCGCGACAAACGAAATTATCTGGTATTCCGAACGCGATGATTGGGGACATTTATATCTTTACGATCTAACGACCGGAAAACTCAAAAACCAAATTACCAAAGGAAATTTTGTAGTTACGCAACTGGAAAAAGTTGATGAGAAAAACCGCAAATTATACTTTGAAGCCAACGGACGCGAAGCCGGACGCGATGTTTACTTCAGTCATTTTTACAGCATAGATTTTGACGGCAAAAACTTAAAACTTTTAACGCCCGAAGACGGAAATCATCAAATTTCAATTTCGGACGACGGCAAATATTTTGTTGATAATTATTCAAAACCCGACGTTCCGCCCGTCGCGGTTTTGCGTGATATGAAAGGCAAATTGATCGCCACGCTCGAAAAAGCGGACATTTCCCGTCTAACCAGAACAGGTTGGAAACCGCCGATGCCGATCACCGTCAAATCACGCGACGGCAAAGACGATCTTTACGGCTTGATGTTCACGCCGACCAATTTAGACAAAACGAAAAAATATCCAATCGTCAATTATATCTATCCCGGACCGCAGGGCGGCGGAGTCGGCAGCCGTTCATTTTCCGCCGGACGCAGCGATCATCAGGCATTAGCCGAATTAGGTTTTGTCGTCGTAGTGATTGATGGAACGTGCAATCCCGACCGCTCGAAATCCTACCACGATTCCTGCTACGGAAATATGGCGGACAACACTTTGCCCGACCAAATCGCCGGATTAAAAGAACTGGCTCGCAAATATTCGTTTATGGATTTGGAACGAGTCGGCATCTGGGGACATTCCGGCGGCGGTTACGCAACGGCGGCGGCTTTGTTCCGTTACCCCGAATTCTACAAAGTCGGAATTTCCGAATCCGGCAACCACGACAATCGCAACTACGAAGACGATTGGGGCGAACGCTACATCGGACTTTTAACAAAAGATTCAAACGGGAAATCCAACTACGAAGATCAGGCAAACCAAAATTACGCCAAAAATCTGCAAGGAAAATTACTTCTCGCCCACGGCGGTTTGGACGACAACGTGCCTCCATACAATACATACCTAGTCGTGGATGCACTAATAAAAGCCAACAAAGATTTCGATTTAATTATTTTCCCGAACGCCCGACACGGCTACGGCTCGGACACTTTATATATGATGCGTCGCCGCTGGGATTATTTTGTCGAGCATCTTCTCGGAGCAAAACATCCGAAAGAATATAAAATAAAATTTGAACGCGATCTGCGTATGAATTAGTAAATTGAATTTTTTTGGAAATAAACTTTTCAGCCGGTAAATAAAGGAATTTTTTGAATGGTTAAAAATGCCGAAGGGGGGAGTTGAACCCCCATGAGCGTAAGCTCGCTAGATTTTGAATCTAGTGCGTATACCAATTTCGCCACTTCGGCAGGATAATTTGAAATAATAAAACTCTTTTTGATACAGCGTCAACCCAAAACCGAAAAAAGTTTATGCAAAAAGTTTCTTCCAATTTTCATCTGCTAAAAAATTATTGCATATTTTCGCTGTAATATGTTAAATTTCAAAAAGGTTAAATTCGTTTAACCTTTTTTTAGCCAATACTTTCCGATAATATTCCAACTTAACCCCCCCGCTATTTTAATAATGTCCGATCTGATAGAAAATTCTAAATCCGTTTTGATAGTTGAATCCGACAACAAAACGCGGGAAACACTGAACAGTTTTTTGAAATCTGATTTTAAGTGTGAGAATACCGAATCAATTGATGCTGCATCGCCGTTGCCGATGCTTTTGACGCAATAGTCAGCAACAGAATTTATCGCCGTGGACGTTCTTTTGAGGAAGCGACTAAAGAACTTGAAAAATATGCGGGAACACAATTTGATCCCGAAATTGTCAGAGCCTTCAAAAATATCCCGCAGGAAGATTGGGAAACCTTGCGAACCCGTTCACTTAATGACAAACAGAAAAAATTTTCATTTCAAGCAATCGTTGAACAACTAATCCGCAAAGATCAACATTTTGAAATGGTGCATTGAACCTGCATCTTAACAATTCATTACATTAAAATGATTATCACACAGCATATATGTGATAATCATTTTATGTTTTATCTTTCTAAGCCAACGGCAAAAGAAATCGGGCATTTAATTAAAATTCAATCTGAATTGCCGTTTTCGTATAAAGATGTCGGTGCGACAAAAAACCACGAAACTCCCGAAGGTTTTCCGATAAATCAACTTCGCAAAAAGTTGGGTAACGGCGAAATTGTTTTCAAAAAAGCCGTCGAAGCAATGAAGTTCTGGCAAATGTATGCACTAGACTGGACACAAATTGTGCCGGAAAATGTGCCGATGAAAGAAGGCGAAATTGTCGTTACGATGATAAATCATCTCGGATTCTGGTCGCTTAATCCGTGTCGAATTATCTATTTGATTGACGAAAAAACCGATGCTTTTCAAAAAACAGGTTTTGCCTTCGGAACACTTCCCGCTCATTCGGAAAAGGGCGAAGAGCAGTTTCAGATAGAATGGAATTTCAAAACGGATGAAGTTTTCTACGAAATTTTTGCCTTCGCAAAACCGCAAAATCCTCTGGCAAAAATCGCTTTTCCGTATGTTAAATATTTGCAGAAAAGTTTCGCCGCCGATTCCTATAAAGCGATGCTGAATTTTGTTAATTCCGCTTAAAATTATATTCAACCCCGGTCATTTCTTCCGAAACTTTCCAAAGTCTTTTTGCAATCATCTCATCTTTTGAAAGTCTGTTTGAATCAACCTTTACCGGATTTCCATAAAATTCACCAAAACCGTCAGGTCCGTAATATTCGCCGCCTTTGACGTTTTCATCGGTCGCCGCACGAACCGTCGGCATTGCTCCCATTTCCGGCGATTGTCCTAAGATTCCCGCAAAAATATTCATCAAAAAATTATGCCGTGCCAAATCCGTATTCGTTCCGCCGGGATGTGCGGCGACGGCAATTGTGCCGTAATTATTTTGTTCAAATTTTCGCTGTAATTCGTATGTAAAATAAAGATTTGCCAATTTGCTGTCACCGTAAGCCGACCATTTGCTGTAACTTCGATTTTCCCAATTCAAATCGTCAAAATCGAGTTCACCGCGTGTATGTGCAAGACTTGCAACATTTACAACACGTGAATTTTTTGTCTGTTTCAAAACATCCAAAAGTTGTGCCGTCAAAGCAAAATGTCCGAGATGATTCGTGCCGAATTGCAGTTCAAATCCATCTTTAGTTTTTGTGTAAGGCGGAATCATTACGCCCGCATTGTTTATCAATAAATCTATCTGCGAAAATTCATCTTTAAAATTCTCAGCAAATTGTTTAACCGATTCCAAATCTGCCAAATTAAGTTCCATCACATAAACATCAGCACCAGCAAATTTTCCGCGAATTTTCTCCGCCGCCTTCTCGCCCTTTTCCACAGTGCGAACCGCCATAATAACTTTCGCCCCGTTTTCCGCCAACATTCGTGCCGTTTCAAAACCGATTCCGGTATTTGAACCCGTTACAATCACAACTTTTCCCGATTGATCCGGTATATTTCCCACAGTCCAATTTCCCATTATTCATTTCCTCCTTGAAACTTTGTGACCTTTGCGAAAACCTTTGCGTTTCTCTGCGGTAAAAAAAATGATTTAATCGCATAGGTCGCCGAGTTTTTCGCAGAGAACGCAAAGTGATAATACAAACTACGAACTGCACGAGAGCATCGAACAACCGACTCGATTCTTCGCCCAATCAGGACGTTTCACAAACCATTTTTCCATATCGGTTTGCTCATCGTATGGTGATTTCAAAAGTTCATAAAGTTCATCAACTAAACCATAATCGCCAACGTCTGCCTTATCAATTGCGAGTTGTGCCATATAATTTCGCAGAACGTATTTCGGATTTATTTTGTTCATTTCGCTGATGCGTTTCGCTGAATCTTTGTTTTCGGCAATGATTTGTTTTGCATATTCGCTGAGCCATTGTTTCCAATCATCTTCAAACTGCTTGAAGTTTTCGGCGTAACTCATTTCGCTCAATTTATTAATAA
This sequence comes from Acidobacteriota bacterium, assembly GCA_030859345.1. Classification (GTDB taxonomy): domain Bacteria; phylum Acidobacteriota; class Blastocatellia; order Pyrinomonadales; family Pyrinomonadaceae; genus Aridibacter. Next base: position 5,018 of record JALZKH010000033.1, read on the forward strand.
ACTCCGAAGAATTTTTCGCATCAAATTTATTTAAATTACGATAAAAAAGCGTCATATCCATTTCGCTTTTTTCCATAATTTCTTCGAGATCAGAGACGAAACTTTCAAGCGTTTCGTCTTCTCCTTCAACGCCAATCTTTGCCGCCGTTTGTTCAAGATGTCGGCGTTCATATTCGGTTTGATAGTTTTTCAAAAGATTTTCGAGCCTTTCGACATCTTCGATCAAAGGGTAAAGTGCATTCGCCAACTGCACCAGATTCCACAGTGCGATCATCGCCTGATTGCCGAATCTATAACGCCTGTGCTGTGCGTCGGTTGTGTTCGGAGTCCAATTCGGATCGTAATTCTCTAACCAGCCGTAAGGACCGTAATCAATTGTTAAACCCAAGATTGATAGATTATCCGTATTCATCACGCCGTGAACAAATCCGACTCTTTCCCAATGCAGCATCAGTTCGAGAGTGCTTTCCGTAACTTCTTTCAAAAATTCAAAATAAGTTTCTTTCGACGGTTCGCCCAAATGCGGAAAGTAATTTTTAATCGTAAAGTCCGTCAAAATCTTCAAATTTTCCAAATCATTTCGAGCGGCAAAAATCTGAAAATTCCCGAATCGCAAAAACGAAGGCGACACACGGCAAACTATCGCACCTTTTTCCATCTCAGGATTTCCGTCATACATTACATCGCGTCTGACCAGATCGCCCGTCAACGCAAGCGACAACGCACGAGTTGTCGGCACGCCGAGATGAAACATCGCTTCGCTGCACAAATATTCACGTATCGAAGACCGCAAAACCGCCAATCCATCGGCACTCCGCGAATAAGGAGTTTCGCCCGCACCTTTTAATTGCAGAGTTTGAACAACGCCATTTTTATCTTCAACCTCAGCAATATTGATCGCCCGTCCATCGCCCAACTGCCCCGCCCAATTCCCAAACTGATGCCCGCCGTAACACATCGCATACGGCGTAAAACCCGCAAAATTCTCCTGCCCGCTTAACAAGGACAAAAGTTCGCCCCTATCCAAATCACCCAAATTCAACTCTTCGCCAAGCGTTTCATTAAAATGAACAAACTCAGGTTGCTTAGGCTTTTTAGGCAAAGCTGGCGAATAAGCAGCCTCAAAAACCTGCCGCGTGAAATTCGTCTTTTCCTCATCGCCGGGCAAATTGTTTGTAAAAATATTTGATATGTTCATTTTAGTTTTCGTTTCTTGAGCATTTTCCATATTTGTATTGTATCGTTTTCGGTAAGCGAAGTTAAAAAGAGTTTCAAGATTGATTCTTTATTGTTCTAATATCGAATCTGCTATAAAATGTTTTTGTGAGGTAATTATATTATGTTAAATGCAGTTTGGGCAGTTGTCCGCGAAGGAAAAATACAAACGCTTGACGAAATTGACGCACCCGAAGGAACGCGGGCGATCATAACTTTTCTTGACGAAAACGGCGACGAAGATTTCTGGCAAGCGGCAAGTTCCGAATCGCTCAATGAAATTTGGGACAATGAGGAGGACGACGTTTATGCCAAGTTACTCGAAGCCTGAAGTCGTGCTTGTTCGCTATCCATTTTCCGATTTGTCGAGTTCAAAAGTCAGACCTGCAATTGTAGTCAATGCAAATCACATTTCAAGAGATTTATTCGTTGTCGCATTAACAAGCAAAACGAGTAATTTATTAGCTGAGAATTTGTTTTATCCGAATGGAAATTACAGGTTTGAATGTGGAAACGGAAGTAAAGCGAGGCATTTTTACGATAAAAGAAACTTTGGTCAGAAAACGAGTCGGCAAGTTAGAAGATGTTGACGCTGATAAACTCAATGAATCTTTACGTGAATGGTTGGATTTGCTTTGATTATTTCAAACTGCACCGTCTTGCAAATTTTCACGATCTTTCCACATTCCGACAAATTCATCTTTGCTCAAATCGTCGTTTGCCGTTTGTCCATTCTATTTGCCATAACGCTGATGCAAAAATGCAACAAAATCTCCAACCTCTTTACGTGCTTCTACTCGTTTTAATTGAGAAATAGCTTTGATAGTTTTACAATTAATTTTGAAAAATAAACTATTTGAGGGGTTGCGGAGTTTTTAGATAATAAAGATTAAGTTTGATAAAATGTATGTCAAAAAAGGAGTTTTTCAATGGCAACCACCGTATCGAAACTTAATCCTCAATGGATTACCGAAACCCGTCAGTATTTTCTTGATTTTTTGCAATTAACAAACTTTCCGCATCCGCCGCGAAACGGCACTCGCGGAAGTAGTTTTGCTTATCCCGAATGGTTAATTATGTTTATTGCCGTGATGGCGGTCAAGTGTTGGATATTTGCGGCGATGGGCGTAGCCGTGCAGATGGCACAGCATCAAGCGGTCACAGAAAACAAATCAACGTGGAGAATCAAAGCGGCGGTTTGCGGAGTGTAAAAAAAAACTCCGCGACCCCTCAACTATTTATGTCTGTTTCTGAAATAATCAAAAAAATATGAAAAGAGGAATTATTGCCGCACCATGTAAAATCAAAGTATTCTCTGGGGGGTTCGGAATTGAAAAAGGTATGTCTCCTGAAGAACTTCGTTATTACATCCTTTACTGGGACAAAGTTGTTATACCTAGTAACAATTTGTTTAATTTTGGAGTCCCAGAAGAAGTTGAGTTACTAAGAAGTAGAGCTATAGAAAGACCTATGGTAACATTTGAAGGGACTTTTTTCGGCGATGATATTACAAATGCCATTCTTTCATGCCAAAGCATCGTTGCCAGTGAATTGGTAAAAAAGAAAGACATTGACTGGGTAATTCATCAAATTGGGAAGGAAACGGTTTTCCCTGAATCTTTTTCTGTAAATAAACAATTTGTAAGAGTTCAGTTAATCAACTCTTTGCCTGTTCCAGATGGTTCAACTCCAATAGACGAAATCCTTGAATTTAAGGAAAAGAGAAAAAATGAACTTATAACTCTACATGAAACACTTGATGCAATTTATTTTGACATTTTAACTTCACCTGACTCTGATTTGTCTATAAAGAAATCCATTCATAACTTTCAACAAAATTTACTTGATTTAGAAAAAGCTAGTAAGGAGAAATTTAAGAAAAGTCGAAAATATGATTTCTCGGTTGATTTAAATGTCAATGGTAAAGATTTTATAGCAGGAGCAGCATCAGGAGCAGTTTTGGGTTTTTTGACAAATCCTTTGAACATTCCAATCGCTACGGTAATTGGAAGTTTAGCGTCAATCATAAAAGTATCTGCAAAATCGTCAAAAACTTTTGAGCCTGCACAAGAAAATAGTAAACTCGCTTATTTATGTAATGCAAGAGAAGAAAATATAATCGCCTAAGACACAAATATCTTATTGCATAAAGAATTTTTTAACAATTTTTCCTCGCCTGTGATTGAACTGCCGTTATCACAAACGGGTTGACAACATCTTTCGCAATATAGAAATTGAAGATTTGAGATAAATCATTGACATATTTTTTCAATTAGCGAAAATGATTATATGACTAACGAAGAAATTTTACGCGAAATTGCATCTTTGCCGATAGAAGCACAAAGGCAAGTTGAAGATTATGTAGCATTTTTGCGTGAGCGTTATAAAACTTCATCAGACGATAATGTTAAATCACTTCCCGACTTGAAAAGTGAGCCTTTTATCGGAATGTGGAAAGATCGTGAAGATATGGAAGACAGCACGGCTTGGGTTCGCAATGTCCGCAAAGAACATTGGGGAAAATAAATGGCTTTGACTATTGTTGATTCTGATATTCTGATTGAGGCTTCGCGTGGCAAGAGCGAGGCGATTGATTGTTTAATGCGTTTGGAAAAAACTTCTAAATTGGCAATTAGTGTAGTTACACAATTGGAATTAACCGTCGGATGTAGAGATAAGATCGAGTTAAGAGATTTAGAAAAATTCTTAAAACGCTACGAAATTCTCAGAATCACCGATCAAATTTCCGACAAAGCAGTTGAAATTGTTAAGAGATATTATCTAAGCCACGGATTATTAATTCCCGACGGTTTAATTGCGGCAACTGCTTTGATTTACGACGAACCCCTCATTTCAAAAAACCAACGCGATTTTCGGTTTATCAAAGACTTAAACTTATTATCTTATCCTTAAATTCAATTTAATTTTCTCGCCTGTGATTGAACTGCCGTAATCGCAACTGCATTGACAATATCTTCTGCTTTGCAGCCGCGTGAAAGGTCGTTACAGGGTTTGTCTAAACCTTGCAAAATCGGTCCGATTGCCGTTCCACCTGTTAATCTTTCGGTTAATTTGTAGGCGATGTTTCCGGCGTTTAGGTCGGGGAAGATGAGGACGTTTGCTTTTCCGGCGACGCTTGAGCCTTCGGCTTTTTTGGCGGCGACGGCGGGGATTAAAGCGGCATCGGCTTGGAGTTCGCCGTCAACTTCGAGGTTGGGAATACGGACTTTTATTGTTTTGGTGGCTTCGATAACTTTGTCGGCAAGGTTGTGTCTGGCACTTCCTTTGGTGGAAAATGAGAGCATCGCAACCTTTGGTTCGACACCGAGCAAAGCACGGCAGGAATCGGCGGAAGCAATGGCGATTTCGGCGAGTTGCGTAACATCCGGGTCAATTACGACTCCGCAATCGGCGTAGATCATCGCACCTTCGTGTCCGAATTTTTTGTCGGGAATGACCATCAGGAAAAATGACGAAACGGTTTTAAAACCTTCCCGCACGCCGACGCAATGAAGTGCCGAGCGAACAACATTCGCCGTCGAATTAACCGCCCCCGCAACCGAGCCGTCCGCTTTTCCCAAATGCACCATCAAATTTCCGTAAAAGAGCGAATCTTTAACGACCTGCTCCGATTCTTCGAGCGTTACGCCTTTTGAACGGCGGAGTTCGTGATAGAGCCTCGCCATTTTTTCAAAGTCATCCGACGTGCGATGGTTCAAAATATTCACACCGTTTAGATTTACATTTACATCGCTGGCAAGTTGTTTGATAACTTCTTCACGCCCAAGCAAAGTAACTTTGGCAATATCTTCACTCGCACAAATCGCGGCGGCGTGAACTGTGCGGACATCTTCGCCTTCGGGCAGGATTATATGTTGTTGGTCGGATGCGGCTTTTTGTCGAATGTTTTGTAGAATCATAATTTGGAAAGAAGAAATAGAACGCGGATTTCGCGGATAAGGCGGATATACGCGGATTTTGTAAATTATTTTTCTTTTTAAAAAACTGTGCGAAAATCTGCTTAATCCGTGAAATCCGCGTTCTATTTCTAAAGTGTTTTTCTTGTGTAAATGATAAATGATAAATGTAAAATGCAAAAGCAACTAATTCACATTAAACTTGCATAAATAAAGCGGAACGGCTTAGACTGAATTTATATCAAAATTTGCAGTTCAAACAAGGAGAAAAAATGGCTGATAAGAAAATTGTAAAGGTGAAAGAAGGAAAATTGAAACGTCTGGAAAAGCGTGAGAACAAGGGACGTATGAAAAACTTTTTGATGTTTTTGCCAAATATGGTCAGGCTCTGCGGGAATCTGCTTATGGATAATCGTGTGCCGATTGCGGAAAAAGCACTTTTTGCGGCGGCGATTGTTTATGCGATTTCCCCGATTGATTTTATACCGGATGTTTTCCCGTTTATCGGTCAGATTGATGATCTGTATTTGATTGCTCTGACTCTGCTTCGTCTTTTTAATTACACGGATGAAAGTGTCGTGCGTGAAAATTGGAAAGGCGGCGGCGACATTGTTGCTTTGACGAGTTCGATTGCAGGAATTGCACCGAAACTTCTGCCCCAGAGAGTTTCGCGTGTGCTGACAAACCGTGTAAATCTAGGCGAAGCGGGTAAGATTTTGGATTCGGTCAAAAATTCGATAAAAAACAATAAGGAAAAAGTTCTGGTCGCAAGTCCGGGCAAAGTGGACAAAGAGAACAAAACGGAAATTAAAGCGAATTCAGCAGTCCGATAGTTATTAATCTACAAATAGTTCATAGTGAATTTTTTAATGTTATTTTGAGTAAAGCAAAAACAAATAACCGTCAACTATTAACAATCAACAAAATAGTTTCAGGCGGACAGACGGGTGCAGACCGTGCCGCCTTTGATTTTGCTTTGGAGAAAGGAATTAAGATCGGCGGATTTGTTCCGAAAGTGCGGCGGGCGGAAGACGGCAGAATATCAGATAAGTATCCGAATTTGACCGAAACTTCCAACAAAAATTATGCTGAAAGAACGGAATTGAACATAATTAACTCCGATGCAACATTAATTCTCTCTCACGGGAAACTAAAGGGCGGTTCGCTTCTTACAAGACGGCTTGCCAAAAGACACAAAATGGCATTTCTGCATATTGATTTTTCCGAATCCGACATTAGTTCCGCCGTTTTAAATACAAAAGATTTTTTGCGTGTAATCGAATGTAAAATTCTGAATATCGCAGGCTCAAGAGCTTCGGGCGATGCGGAAATTTATAAAAAAACAAAAAAGTTTTTGACAAAATTGTTTGATTAAATATGCTTATCTTTAACCGGGAGATTTGCCGAAAAGTTTTAAAAACCTTTTTATGTCGCTCAAAAACTACATAAATATACAAGATTTCCTGCCATTTTTATCGTGGCTTAAAGATTACGATAAGAATAAACTCTACAAGGATTTTATTGCGGGAATAACCGTTGCAATTATTCTGATTCCGCAGGTAATGGCTTATGCGATTCTCGCCGGACTGCCTCCGGTTTACGGACTTTATGCGGCATTTTTGGGAACTGCCGTCGCCTCACTTTGGGGAAGCAGCCGCCATCTTTCGACAGGTCCCGCCGCTTTGGTTTCCTTTCTCGTTCTAACCGCATTAGTTCCGATTGCAACGCCTGAAAGCCCCGAATTTATTGCACTTGCGATAATTCTTGCCTTGATTATCGGCTTGATTCAATTGCTGATGGGAATTTTTAAGCTGGGTTTTATAATGAATTTTATTTCCCACAGCGTGATTTCTGGTTTTACAACTGCCGCCGCGATAATTATTGCCGCCACGCAAATTCCCAGTCTGTTCGGATTTACGGTTGAAAAACACGAATACGTTTTTCTGAATTTTTACGAAATTATAAAATCCATTCCAAACACAAATTTGCTTACGCTGACAATCGGTTTGATCAGCGTTATTTTAATTATCTCGGCGAAAAGAAGATTTTCAAAAGCCTTCCCGATTTCTTTAATCGTGATGATAATCGGAATTCTGCTTTCTTTTTTGCTGAATTTTGAAGCAAGAAATGTTGCCGTCATTGGAGAAATAGACGCAAATTTAAGACTGCCCTCGATTCCTAAACTTTCCGTCGGCAATATTTTAGAATTGCTTCCGAGTGCTTTAATAATCGCCATTATCGGATTTCTTGAAGGCTTTGCGATTTCAAAAGCGATCTGTCATAAATCAAAGCAGAAAATTGATATAAATCAAGAACTTGTCGGGCAGGGTTTGGGAAATATCGCTTCGAGTATTTTTAAAGGTTTTCCGATTGCGGGTTCTTTTTCACGGACGGCGGTTAATTATGCAGCGGGTGCGGTAACGGGATTTTCCTCGGTTTTCGTATCGCTTTTTGTCCTCTTAACTATTTTATTTCTCACGCCTCTTTTGCAATTTCTCCCGAAAGCGATTTTGAGTGCCGTCGTCATTTCCGCACTTGTGGATTTGATCGAATTCAGCAAATTCCGCGAAACATTTAATCTTTCCGGCACGGACGGAATTGTTATAAGCCTCACATTTTTGTTTTCGTTCATATTAAAACCCGACGACGCAATTTTTATCGGAATTGTCGTGTCCTTAGTTTTATTTTTGCGGAAAACAATCGTCGCCGATGTCGTCGAACTGGTTTTTGTAATGGAGGAAGAAAGGTTTAAACAAATCACATTCGGCACGGAACTGAAAGTTTTTCCGAATATTTTGATTCTAAGAATTGATATGTCGATTTTCTTTGCAAACGCCAATAACATCGTCGAACAAATTTCAGAATTCATTAATCAAAGAGGCGAGGATTTGGATCATCTGGTTATAAATTTTTCCGGCGTAAACTATGTTGACGTAAGCGGTTGCGAGATTTTGAACGAATACTTTGAAGAACTTTGGGAACAGGACATTAAGATTTATTCAATGTATCGAAAAAAACAAGTCCGCGACATTATGCGAAGATCGGGAATGCAGGATAAATTAATTATGCTCCACGATATTAAAGGTTTTAAGAAGGAATTTATCATTCAGAAAAACAAAAACTTTAAATAACGGGAAATAATGGAAAATGGAAAACGGAAAATGGAAAATGCGAAGAAGAATAACATCTGTCCATCTTACTTAACTACGCAAAAGTAAAAATTATTAAAGAGCTTAAATTTAATCAATGAGCAAAGATTCTTGAATTTTCCGTTATCCATTCTCTTGCATTCTGTGATTTAGAATTTCAATCTTTTCAAACGGCATATCAATTCCGGCAGAGGTAAAAGCGTTGAAGATTTTCTCACGTAACTCGGCACGAATGGGAATGTGATTTCGCACTTCATCGAGCCATACGCGAAGTTCTAAAGCCGTGTAATAATCGCCCAGTTCTTTAACTAAAACAACAGGTTCTTTGTCAGGCATAAATCTCTTGTCGCCTCTAACGAGTTTTAAAAGTTCCTGTCGGGCGGGTTCAATTTGTTCACCCGTGCCGATGGTTACGCCGATGTCGAGCCGTAAATGCGGAAACATCGTGTAGCTGATAATTTTATTTTCGGCAATTTTTTGATTCGGAATGCTGACGAGTCTGCCGTCGGGCGTAACGATTCTGGTTGTCCGCAAAGTTATGTTCTGAACTTCGCCGTATTCACCTTCGATCTCAACCAGATCGCCAATGTAAAAAGGTCTGTCCCAGAAAATAAAAATTCCTGCGACAATATTTGAAAGCGTATCCTTCGCCGCAAAACCGATGGCGATCCCCGCAATTCCCAAACCTGCAACTAAGGATGCGATATTTACGCCGATTTGGTCTAAAGCCGTAACGAGTGCAAAAATTAGAACTACATATTTAAGTCCCAAAAACAGGAAATTAACTACGGTTTTTTCAAGCTCGAATTTTTCGACGACCTTTAATATTACTCTCTTTAAAATCCGATACAAAATATAAAAAGCAAGCAAAATTATGCCCGCCTTTAAAGCGTTTTTTGAAATTAAAATCACCTGTGCGGCAATCACATCGTAATTAAAATATTTCCCCAATTCTTCCCAAAGTCTATCCATTATTCTCCCTTTTCTTTCTATTTTGCAGCAACTTTCGATTTATTCCAAAGTGCGTCCATTTCTTCCAAATTCGATTCTTCTATTTTTTTATTCTTTAACTTTAATTCTTCTTCAATAAACTCAAATCTTTTTCTAAACTTCCGGTTCGTTTTCTTTAAAGCATTTTCAGGTTCAACACCTAATTTTCTCGCCAAATTCACCAATACAAAAAGTAAATCGCCGATTTCCTCTCTCATTTCATCTTCATTTTTACTATCAATTGCCGATTTTAATTCGGAAACTTCTTCGTTCAATTTATCAAAAATCTGCTCCACATTTTCCCAATCAAATCCGACTTTCGCCGCTTTTTTCGTCAGTTTATTTGCTTCAATAAGTGCGGGAAATGCAAGCGGCACTTCGTCTAAAATCGAATCCGAAACTTTTTCTTTTTTGCCCGACTTTTTGCGTTCTTCTTCTTTCAAATCGTCCCAATTTTGCAAAACATCGTCGGCAGTTTCCAACTTTTTATCTTCAAAAACGTGCGGATGACGCAAAATCAATTTCTGTGAAACGCCCGCCGCAACTTCATCAATCGTAAAATCACCGATCTCCTTCGCAATCGTCGAATGAAAAACAACCTGCAAAAGCACATCGCCCAATTCCTCTTTCAAATTCGCCGTGTTGCCGGTTTCGTTAGCTTCCTGAATCGCATCAAAAGCCTCATAAGATTCTTCGAGCAAGTATTGCCCAAGCGATTCGTAAGTCTGCTCACGATCCCATGGACATCCGCCCGGAGCTCGAAGTTTTTCCATCACCCGGACTAATTCATCAAATTTTTCAGACATAATTTTGTTCATTGTTCATTGTTTGTTGTTCGTTGTCATACAGAGAAAGCAATTAACTATGAACAATTTACAATGAACGAGTTTTAAATTTTTTACGTCAAAATGCTACTATCAAATTAACAACAAATTTAGAGGAATTAAAGAGTATAACAATGATTGAAAAAGAAAATAACACGGAAGAACCTGTTTTAAAGATCGAAGACAAGCGAAAATTCAACCCCGACGGCACTTTGCGTGAAGGCGTGGTAATTGAGAAGGAAAAACCGAAAACTGAAACCAAAGTCGAAACACCGATTTATGAACCCGATAAGAAAACGGTTGAAACTTATGATAAAGCTAAGGAAAACAGACAGTCTAAAGCTAAGACCGAAACCGCCGCGGCAACGCAAACCGCCGAAGAACCGGATGAAGAAGACATTATGAACGACGAAAACCCCGCAAGTTTCGTCAATTTTCTATCAACTTTGGTAACAAATGCCGCCGCCTCTCTCGGTGCAATGCCGCATCCCGTAACGGGACAAAAGAGCGTTGACCTAGAAACAGGCAAATATTGGATTGACGTTCTCTCGATGCTTCGGGAAAAAACAAACGGCAATTTGAGTTCGCAAGAACAATCTCTGCTCGAAAGTATTCTCGGCGACCTGCAAATGCAATATGTCCATTTAACAAAGGCAACAGAAGAAAAACTAAAAGCCCAAGCCGCTCAGAAGTTTTCCGGCAAAGACATTTTAGGTGGTTAAAAAGTAGTTGGTGTTTAATGTTTGCTGTGAGAAAATGAATCTATGACAAATGCAGAAATATTTAAATCTGAAATTTGGCGTGAATTTGAAGCTATTGCAAAAGCCGAAAAGGAAAATCCGGTAAATGTTTTGGTTGAGTTAATGAACGAATATATCGAATCTCGTTCTGATTCTGTATTATTTGACGAAATTGCCGAAGAAGGTTTTCAAGGCGAATACACCGAAGATGATGCGGTTGAGATTGTTCGGCAAGCCAGACTAGAGAGATCGAGAGGTTAATTTGGCTCTAAAGAAAAATCGTGTCCGTGTAGTTTTTGACACAAATCTTTTTATCGCACGATTTATCAAACACAAACGGAACAGCGTAAATCGGCGTGTTATTGACCTGTGGCAAGAACAACGCCGACTCCAACTGATCGTCAGCCAGCCTTTAATTGATGAATATTTATACGTTTTAGAAAACTATATAGGAATTAGGAAATCTCGTCTGGAATTACTCAAAACTCGTCTTGAAACGGCTTCATACATCACCCGTGTAAATCTTGGCAAACGCTTTTATCTAAGCCGTGATTCAAAGGATAATATGTTCATTGATACGGCACACATCGGCAAAGCAAAATTTGTTGTTTCAAGAGATAAAGACCTTTTAAACATTCCAAAAGAAAATTTGAAAGGTTTTCGTTTTGAAGTTGTTACACCATTTGAATTTCTTAAGCAAATTGGCAAAGTTTAACTATTATGAAGCTGACTTTTCTCGGCACAGGCACTTCGACAGGCGTTCCGTCAATCGGCTGCGATTGTGAGGCATGTCTTTCCGACGATCCGAAGGACAAACGCTTGCGGGTTTCGATTTTGATCGAACACGCCGATAAAAAAATCTTAGTTGATACTTCGATAGATTTTCGCCAGCAGGCTTTGCGTGCGGGAATTCAAAAACTCGACGCGGTTTTGATAACGCACTGCCACGTTGACCACGTTTTCGGCTTGGATGACATTCGCCCGCTAAATTTCCGCTACGGTGCGATGGGCGTTTATGCAAATGACATTGCGTGGCAAGGCTTACAGCAATTTTTCCACTACATTTTTAATCCGACCCACATCGGTGGCGGTCTGCCACAGCTTATTCCGCACACAGTCGTAAAAAATTCGCCATTCTGCATCGGCGAAGACATAGAAATAACACCGCTCGAAGTTATCCACGGAAAACTTCCCGTCATCGCTTACCGCTTCAACGATTTCGCCTACGCCACCGACTTAAAAACAATTCCACAAGATTCATTGGACGGCTTGCGTGATCTTGACGTTTTAGTTCTCGACTGCGTTCGCATCAAAGCGCACACGACGCATCTTTGCCTGGAAGAAGCATTAGAATACATCGCCGAACTAAAACCGAAACGTGCTTTTTTAACGCACTTAAATCACGACATAATGTATGAACGCGAAAAACATTTGCTTCCAGATAATGTCCAATTTGCGTATGATGGTTTAGTTTTAACGGACGACTAAAATGAACTTAGAAACCGAACGACTAATTTTAAGAAACTTACGGGAATGCGATTTGAATGATTTTCACATTTATCGTTCAAATGCGGAAATCTGTAAATTTCAAGATTTTAATGCTTTTTCGATTGAGGAGAGCAAGAAATTTATTAATCAGCAAAAGGACGCAGAATTTGGCACGGCGGGCGAATGGGTACAGACGGGAATTGTCTGGAAGAAAAGTAACAAACTGGTCGGCGATTTTGCGTTACAACCCGAACGGGACGAACCGCGAATCGTTGAGATCGGCGTAACTTTGAACACCGAATATCAAGGAAAAGGCTTTGCTATCGAAGCGTTTACAAAAGTTTTTGAATACCTTTTCACCGAAACCGAAACGCATCGCATCATCGGTTTGTTGGATACGGAAAACATAGGAAGCCGAAAATTGATGGAAAACTTAAATTTTCGCCGCGAAGCCGAATTCAAAAAAAGCTATTGGGACAAGAAAATGAACGAATGGCGGGATGAATATCTTTATGCTTTATTGAAAGATGATTTTCACCACAGAGACACAGAGAACACGGAGAAAGAAAGGCAAAAGTAAAAAAATAATAGAGAGCAAGAAATTGATAATATTTTATAAAATCTCTGTGTCCTCTCTGTGTTTCTGTGGTAAATAAATTAGTTTATGAAAATTTTTCACGGAACGGAAAATGCAAATATTTTGCGACCGACGGTTTTAACACTTGGTGTTTTTGATGGTCTGCATCTTGGGCATCAGCGGATTATGGAAACTGTTGTGAAGCGTGCAAAAATTGTTGATGCAATTCCGACGGCGATCACTTTTGATCCGCATCCGCGAGCCGTTCTTTATCCCGAAAAAGCTCCGCCGCTCCTTCAAACTCTCGACCAACGCCTTGCCAATTTTGAAGTTTTGGGAATCAAACAAGCGATTGTCATACGTTTTACCAAAGAATTTGCCAATCAGGATGCGAAGATATTTTTGCGGGAAATTATCCACGAAAGATTGCAGGCAAAAGAAGTTTACTTAGGACACGGGTTTGCATTCGGCAAAAATCGCGGCGGGAATATCGAACTTTTGAAAAAGATTAGTGTAGAATTAGGCTTTTATGCTGATGAAGTCGCGGAAGTAAAACTTCGCGGTAAGAGAATTTCTTCATCAAAAATTCGCCAATTATTAAAGGATGGAAAAGTAAATCTCGCCCGCCGTATGCTTGGCAGACCTTACGGTATCGAAGGTGCAATAATCCGCGGCGACAGACGTGGACACATAATCGGCTTCCCGACTGCAAATCTCAAACCTAAAAACCGTGTGATTCCAAAATATGGAGTTTACGCAACTGCAATTTTGATCGAAGGCGTTTGGCGAAAAGCAATTACAAATGTCGGAGTCCGACCGACTTTTAAGAACGATTCTGAACCATCCATCGAAACATACATTTTTGATTTCAAAGGCGATCTATACGGCGATGTTTTGCGTGTACGTTTTTTGCATCGAATCCGCGATGAAAGAAAATTCTCAGGCATTGAAGAAATCAAAACTCAAATCCAAAAAGATACCGAAACCGCTTTGGATTATTTCTCCCACGAAGGCGTAAAAAATATGTTGGAAATAGTTTAAGTTAATGGAAAATGGAAAACGGAAAATGGAAAATATAAGAATTATTGCTCACCTGTTTTGATTTAACTGTTCATAACATTTTATTAAATAAGACCGGCAATTTTCTGTTCTTCACATTTTCCATTTTCCGTTTTCCGTTTTCCATTTTCTACCTGCCTTTGAATTCAGGTTTGCGTTTTTCTAAGAATGCGGAAACACCTTCTTCTTTGTCTTCGCTGGAAAATGTGATCGCAAATAGATCAACTTCACGGCGTAAGCCTTCGTCGAGGTTTGATTTTGAAGCGGTTTTTACTGCTTCTTTTGCCATTTGCAAAGCAATCGGACTTTTTGATGCAATTTTGCCCGCGAGTTTCATTGTGTTTTCTTCGAGTTCTTCGGCTGGATAAACGTGATTTACCAAACCTAAACTTAAAGCGGTTTCGGCATCAATCATATCGCCCGTCAGAATTATTTCCATTGATTTCCCTTCACCGATTAATTTTGTTAAACGCTGTGTTCCGCCGCCGCCGGGAATTATACCGAGGTTTATTTCGGGTTGACCGAGTTTGGCATTTTCGCTTGCAATTCGTATGTCGCAAGCAAGTGCAAGTTCGCATCCGCCGCCTAAGCAGAAGCCGTTTATCATTGCGATAACGGGTTTTGGAAATGTATCAATCGAGTTAAAAAGCGTCCTGTTTTGAAAAACTGCCCGCTGCGTAACCGGCGTTTTCCCGGCAAATTCGCTGATGTCTGCTCCGGCGATGAAGGATTTTTCGCCCGCACCCGTGAAAACCACAACACGAATTTTTTCATCATTTCGCAATTCGTCTAAAGCGGCTACGCCTTCTTCGTGAACTTTAGAATTAAGTGCGTTTAATTTGTCGGGGCGATTAATCGTTATAACGGCAATGCCATCGTGTTTTTCAACTAAAATTGTTTTGTAATTCGACATAGATTCTATGATGTTTTAAAGAAAATTAGAACGCGGGTTTCATAGATTCGGCGGATGATCGCGGATAAAATTTATAATAATTCTGCAGAAATTCGCGGCATTTGCGTAATCCGTGTTCTGTTTATTTTCATCTTCAGATTTATTAGCAAAGAAAAATTTTAAGAGAAAGTGTCGGGAGAAACAAATTGAAATTTAATCTTCGTTTTTTGATTCTTCTTCATCATCAGCAAGCGGCTGGTCGTCGGCTATCCAGGAAACGAAAAGTCTTAGCCAACTTTCCAACGGCTCGGTGATAGCTACGCCGATTCTTGAAGTTCCGTGCATTGAAGCAGCAGTTCGCACAATTTTTGCTTTCACTTCGACGGGAACACCATCCGGGCGATGTGAGCGAATATATAGAATTTCACTCGGGTTGACTTCCTGATTTAGATGAAATAAAGCTCCCGTAGTTGAAATATCGTCGGTTTCGGTCGGCTCGCTCCAGGTTGCTCCGTCGTCGGTTTTTCCCGAAACGACAATCGGCAAACGGAGAGCCATTCGTAAAGCAAATCTTTTTTCCTCGTGTTGAGGTTTTATTGTAGTCGCCATACTCAGTCTTATTTTTTAGTAAAATATCCCAGAACGCTAAATAGTTTAACACAAAAGTCTAAAACAGATAATTTACGGGGGGAATAAATTTTTGATTTTGTTGAATTAAAAAAATTAATGTAGTCTGAATTATAAATTCGACTAATGCGAATACAGATAGTTATACTAAAATTATGAATCAAATTTCTATAACTATTGTTGGTATTTGATTTTAATAATAAGCAGGAGATTTTACAATAAAAATTATGTCGCAGGAAAAAATAAAACACAAGGTTGTTATTTTAGGTTCGGGACCCGCAGGTTTAACCGCCGCAATTTATGCCTCGAGAGCACAACTCGAACCGCTTGTTATCGAAGGTCCGCAACCCGGCGGACAGCTTATGATTACAACCGATGTTGAAAATTATCCCGGTTTTACCGAAGGAATAATGGGACCGAAATTGATGGAAGAATTTCGCGGACAAGCCGAAAGATTCGGCACGGGATTTTTGCAAGTTTGGATTGACTCGGTTGATTTAAGTGAAAGACCTTTTACACTTTTCGGCAAGGCAAGCGAAGACAGCGAAGAAATTACACACGAGATAAAAGCCGAAACATTGATTATTTCAACCGGAGCGTCGGCGAAATGGATGGGTGTTCCGGGCGAAAAACCCGTTCCCGAAGGTTTGGGTGGAAACGGCGTTTCGGCTTGTGCAACCTGCGATGGATTCTTTTTCCGAAATGTTCCGGTCGTAGTTGTCGGCGGCGGCGACACGGCAATGGAAGAGGCTCAATTTCTAACCCGCTTTGCTGAAAAAGTTACGGTAATTCACCGCCGCGACGAATTTCGTGCATCAAAAATTATGCAGGATAGAACGCTCGCCCATGAAAAGATCGAAGTGCTTTGGAACACGGAAGTCAAAGAAATTCTCGGCTCGCAGAAAGACGGCGTAACGGGCGTAACAATTTATAATAATCAAACCGAAGAAACAAGTGAATTTCCGACCAAAGGCGTTTTTGTCGCCATCGGACACAAACCGAATACCGAACTTTTTAAGGATTGGCTGGAAATGGATAAAGTCGGATATTTGAAAACGGACGGCTACACGACCAAAACAAATATTCCCGGCGTTTTCGCCAGCGGCGACGCACAGGATTCATATTACCGCCAAGCCGTAACGGCGGCTGGAACAGGCTGTATGGCTGCGATTGACGCGGAGAAATTCCTCGTCGAAAATGAATCCGATGTCGAAGAAAAACGGACGGCAACAAATTGGTAAGAAAAATGGAAAGTGGAAAGTGGAAAATGAAGAAAAGAAATATAAATTTAAGTTGGAATTGAAGCATCAAATAAAATTTTCCATTTTCCATTTTCCATTTTCCATTAACTTCATTTTCCATTAACTCTACGGTTTTGTGATTACCTCACCTTTTATCTTTTCAACATTTTGCGGAGTTTCGATAAGTTTATTCGGTTCAAAACCCATTGTTTCCACTCTTCGCAAAATCCCCTGATAAGTTGCCGTATCCAGTTTCGGCGTGCGGCTTAAAATCCATAGATAATCTCTGTCAGGATCACCGACTGCTGCATATTGATAATCCTTGTCCAGATCAATTATCCAATAATCACCCCAAACCTGCGGCAGCCACGAAAGCCAGTTCGGTGCAAAACGAACCTCTAATTTCGCATTGGATTTTTCATCTATAATTTTTGCTTTGCCGACTGCCCTGTCGGTTTTGCCGTTTTTTTCCAGACATTCATTGATAACCGTAATTTCTTTTTTATTTTTTAGTGTATAATTTGCGGTAACTTCACCGACACATTTTTTTTGAAATTTATTCGGATAACGGGCAATTTCAAACCATTTTCCCGCATATTTATTCAGGTCAACATATTCAACCGTTTTAACCTGTATTTGCTTGTCATCAGTTTTTGATTTTAAAGCCCCAAAAACCGTCACGGTGAATAAAATAAATGTTAAGATCGTTAATGAAATTTGTTTTGACATATTTTTCCCCTTTATATAACCATATTCAAATTCCTTTGATTGTTCTTTTCACAAAAAAGTTTGAAGTAATTTGCGTTTAGCAACTTTAAATTTCTATAATTTTACGATAATAATTTTTATAAGCAACTAAAATTTATGCCTATTTACGAATACAAATGCAAGGAATGTGAATCGCATTTCGAGAAACTTCAAAAATCATCGGATGAACCTTTAAAAGTTTGTCCGCAGTGCAGCGGCGGATTGGAAAAACAATGGTCGCTTTCGGGTTTTCAATTCAAGGGCGAAGGCTGGTATGTTACAGATTATGCCGCAAAAAAAACCGATTCAAAGGCGGAAAAAAGCGAAAGCACCAATTCAAAAACCGAAAAAAGCGAGAGTTCGGAAAAAAAATCTGCAGACGAATCAACCGCTAAGACAGAATCTGCATCAAAGAAAACAAGCGATTCAAAAAAAGACTCCGGCAAAAAGGATTAGAGTAAGTATGAAGTTTTCGGTTAAAAGTTTTTTTGTAAGTATAATTTGTTTGTTATTGGGAATTTTGTCAGTTTCCGCTCAATCGGGACACAGCAACCGAAATACGGGCAACTTAGATGGAACGATCTTGAGCGTTGTGGCTTCCCGCACCGATGGCAAAACCGAACCGATCACTTCCGGTAATTTATATTTATACGACAATGCCATCGCACAAAAGATCAAAAATTTCAGCTTTGATCCATCGCCTGCCAGAATAGTTTTGCTGGTTGATAATTCAAAAACCGTTCCCGCCGATCTTGCCGCATTACGAGCCGCGGCAATGCAATTTGCTTATGAAATATTTGAAGGCGATCAGCTTTTTGTGATTGCCTACGACGAAAAACCGGAAATCATACAGGAATGGACAGATGATGCGAAAAAGATGGAGGAATCCCTGAAAACTTTTCGTAAAGAAGGAAATCCGCACCTGTTTGATGCAGTAAATGCAGCGGTTGGAGAAATTTTACTTCCGCTGATGCCCGGAACACGCAAAACTGCTGTTGTCGTCATCGGCGACGGACTTGATCGTGGAAGCAACACGCCTTTTGATAAAATGCTGGATGTTCTGCAAAATCAAAATGTTACGGTTTATGCACTTCAATTAAAAGATCGAACCGGCGGAGCATTTCGACGTTATCAGCCGAAAGCCGCAAAAGTTATTAAAGATTTAACCGAAGCCACTGGCGGAGTTGTGTTTCCGTTTGACGAAGCAAAAACCGCCGCTAAATTTATCTGCGACGAACTTCGCAAAAATCGCTACTTGCTTTCTTATTTTCCGACCAACACATCATCTTACGATGCCCGCCGCGTCTTTATAGTCGCCGACGAAGGCATCTCGATTCGTACAAAAGCCGCCCAACCTCCAAACATTAAATAAACAAACACTTGTTTGATATGTTATTCTTATTAAAATAATTTCTTGAAATTTCAGTTAGCCGATATTGTATTGAAAAATTATTTTACATAAGAATATTAAGGAAACTTTTTAAAAGTGAGCGATTCAAATAAGAACCCCAAAATACCGCCGCCGGAAGATTGCAAGGAAATCAAAAGCGGAGAAATCGCCAAAGCGGAAAATGTGCTAATCAAGCATTGGATAATCTTTCCAGTCCGCCGAATCTTGATGATTTATTAAAAGCCCTTAACCTTTACTACATAAATTTTAACACATCTCTCCGTCCCCTTGTCCTTTCTCACAACACCAACCTTTTATCCCCGGCTCGCCGCGTGATTTTTTCGCTGTCCAAATACTCTAAAAGCGGAATCGCATACTTTCTCGAAACATCTGCAATATCTTTAAATTCCGCTACACCTATCAGACGATTTTCTGTTTGCGTTTCGGCATAATTTTTTACTTTTTTGATCAAATACTCAATCGCGTCTGCGGTAAAATAGAAATCTTCCGTAACCTTTATAATTTCAGATGAATTTACAAGTATTTGAAAAATTTTGCGGGCATTTTGCGGTTTGATTTTTGTTCCTGCAACCGCTTCATTCAAAGCATTTTCAAGCGTCGGAACTTTCAGGCTTGCGTTGCGGTAAATTCTAACAAGATTTTCTTTTACTTTTTTATCATCCGCCGATAGTTCCTGATTGTGCGAACTCGCTTTTACAATATCCTTTTCAACAACGATTTTTTTATCATCCGATAAATATGAAAGCACAGTTTTAAAAACATCAAGCGGAATATGTGCCGAAGTTTTTTCCCGAAGAGTTTCCCGCAAAATTCCACGCGAAAGCGGTTCTTTTCCGTGATGATTTTCAATTTCGCTTAAAACTTTTTGTTTCAAATTATCAAACGGACTTCTCGCAATATAAAAATTTTCTGCTTTTATAATCGCCGTTTTTTCAGTATTTTCATCCAAAGCATTTTGCAAAATCCCGCGTCGCCAACCTGTTCTCGCCTGTAAATCTGCAAAATTTAAACCTTTTTCCAAAGCCGTTTTGAGAAACAATTTTATCTGTTTCGGTTTATCATTTTCCGCTTCAAGCAAATCATTCAAATATCTGCGGGTTTCTTCCAAATCTTTTCGCCGATGTTTTTTGCTCAGTGCGTCAATAATTTTTCCGCCTGCAATCGTGATTTGCGGAGAATACTGACGCAAGATAAATCTTTCGGACGGGATAGCAATGACGGGAACTTCAAGCCGTATCTGCACAAAATCTTTATCCCCCTGTTTTATCTCCCGTTCATCATTTAAGACTTCAATTCTTGCAAGTGCTTCAATCGTTCCGATGTGAACGCGGACTCTCTGCCGCGATTTCAAACTTCGTTTCGCATCCTTTAAAACTTCAACTTCCGCATCAAAAATCTGGGTTGAACGCAAAATATTTGATTTGGTCAGAATCATTCCACGTTCGATTTCATCGTGATTTATTCCGCCTAAATTTACCGCAGTTCTTTGTCCGGCATTTGCTTTTTCAACATCTTTGCTGTGAGTTTGAACTCCGCGAACACGAACCTTTTGAGCAATGGGAAGAAGTTCCATTTCACTTCCCACTTCAATTTCTCCCGTCGCTAAAGTTCCCGTAACGACTGCACCAAAACCTTTAATGGAAAATGTTCTATCAATCGGAAGTCTGGCGATCATTTCATTTTTTCGTTCGGGAACTTGTCCGGCAATTTCTAGTAATGCCCTTTTTAATTCGTCAATTCCCTCCCCCGTTTTTGCCGAAACTTTCAACATCGGAGCATTTTCGAGAAACGAATTTTCGACCAATTCGGCAACATCCAGTTTAACGAGTTCGAGAAATTCCTCATCAACCAGATCGCTTTTCGTCAAAACAATTAAACCGTGTTTAGTTTCCAGCAAACGGCAAATCTCAAAATGCTCACGAGTCTGCGGCATCACGCCTTCGTCCGCCGCCACGACCAATGCCAGCAGATCAATCCCACTCGCACCCGCCAACATATTTTTAACAAATTTTTCGTGTCCCGGAACATCAACAAATCCGATCCGCACATCTCCCAGATCAAGTCCGGCAAACCCCAAATCAATCGTAATTCCACGCTTTTTTTCTTCGGGCAGACGATCCACATCAATACCCGTAAGTGCTTTAACAAGTGCAGTTTTCCCGTGATCTATATGTCCGGCTGTTCCAACTATTATATCCATAAAAAGCGAATTCCAAGTTTAGCATTTTTTAGTGCCAAACTTGGAATTTGTAAATTGAATTGTCAGTTAGTTGATAACTTCAAAATCAATAAATTGCGTTGATGTTTTGTTTGTAAGTTTATCTTTTACAACAATTTGTAAGATATATTCGCCTGCTTGCACTCCCGATGTAATACGAATCGAACCTTTATCATAAATTCTTGCTAAGTTAGTTTGATTATCTAATTCGATGGGGTTTTCTTTGCCTTCGACAAGTAAGTTTCCGTCACGGAATAGACGGATTTGAGTGGTTATATTCGGTTTTTTTGATGTTTTATCAATTTTCGGATTGTAAACCGTATAAGCATAAAATAAAGAATCACCCGACCGATATTGTCTGACTGCCGGATTCGACAAATTTGTTATAGGTGAAAGTGCTTTATCAGTATCTTTTTCGGCAGGAAAAATAGGAATTCCGTTTTGCCCGTTTTCGGCGGTTATTAAGCCGGACATATAAAAAGTTTCTTTCTTTGCATCAGGCACTTCAATAAAATCGCTTGCCGAAGCAATACGCTTGGAAACAACATCACGCACCGCGATTCTGAAACTGTATGCTCCTTTTTTTTCTAAAGGAATGTCGGCGGAATAAACAAAACCGTTTTGCAAAATAGTGGCGGCGGCTTGCTTCGGAAGACGGGTTGTGTGTGTGCGGTTAAATTCGCTGACGACTTTATTTTTCTCGTCCAAAGTTACGGTGACAACATCGAGCGAAAGTTTTATCATTCCATTCGGCTCATCAACCAAAGTTAAATCCTGACCGTTCAGATAAAATAATGTGCGGACAAAACTGCCTTTTTTGATGTCGTTATAATAAAGAGTTGTTAAACGGGATTCTATTCCGCTTTCCTGAATCGGAGCGGTAATAGCTTGATAAAGCGGACTGTCCGCCGTTTTCTGAACAACCTTTTGGGGTTTGTCCTCGACACCGAAAAATCCTGAACGGGAAACGACCTTTAGATCGGGATTTTTTATTTTTACTTCGATATTGTGAAAATCTTTGTTTTTAAAGGTTTCGTCATTAGGTTGATAACCGATCAGATAATACCCGCTCTGATCGGCTAAAATTTCACCGATGCCGACATCTATTTAATTTTGATTGACAATATACGAACCGCCCGTTTCATTCGCTAGATATTTGAGTCCTTGCTGGGAATCGCCGACCTGTTTTAGTAGTTCAGAAGCATCTGAAGGAAGATCGCTTCCTGCCAAACCGCCGGGAGCAACAAAACCGCGGGAATCTACTGTGTTGATAATGACGGATGAGCGACTGGCATTGTCAACTATTACGCGAAAAGAATCTAAGGCTCGACTGCCGAACTGAAATTCTAAACCGTCCGACAAAAAGAAAACTATTTTTCTGCCGGAAATGGGTTTTAAGCGTTCAACTGCAAAATTCAAAACTCCCAATGTTCCGATGATTTGATTATTGCGATTAAAATTTTCATCGGATTCTCTGGCTATTTTAGATGATTCGTCTTCAAAAGTTTCTCTGCCTGCACCGGGACGTTTAAGTGTCGAATCATCTTTTTTTTCATCGAAAACTCCCGCACCGCAACGGAAAACGGGCGGATAATATCTGATTTTTCTAATCGTTCTAAGAAGCTGATCTTTATTTGAGGTATATTGCTGCAAAAGATTGCTTCCGCCCTTTGTTTGATAAATCGCCACGCGGTCATTCGGCTGCATTTGTTCGTTGACAAATTTCAGAAGGGCATCTCTGCTCGCACTTACAGCCGTTAATGAAGCACGACAGTTTCCGTCATCAACAATAAATGTAAGAAATCTGCCCGCCGCATTTGAACGTCCCGAAACGGACGGAATCGGCACGGCGTTTTTATCCGTTTTTTGATTTTCAGAATTAGGTTTGATTGCAGGATTAATGTAAGAAAAATTTGTAATTTCCTGCCGCTTTCCGTCCTGAAAAATCTCGATGTCGGACTGCTTCAAATCGCGGACTTGTTTTCCGTCTTTATCCAACACGATAAAATCAGTCTGAACAAGGCTCGAACTGATGCGAATGATTTCTTCTTCGTCTTGAACGGGCGGAGTCGCAGTCGGTTGCGGAGTTTGCCCGAAAACTGACACACTCAAAACAAAGAAAGCAAAAATTGATAATTTGGTAGATATTTCTCTCATAATATTATTCCAATAATCAAAAATTTATCGCAGAAAACTATTCGACAATCTCAAAATCAATCCATTGCGAAACCACTTTCTTTTTCTTAAGATCGGTTACAATAACCTGCAAAATGTAATCTCCCAACGGCAAATCGTCGCCCAGCTTAATAGTTCCCGATTCCCTGATTCGTTGTAAGTCATTCTGTCCGACAACATCGAGCAAAGTGGGTTGTCCTTCCAAATATATTTTTCCGTTATAAAACAATCTTGTCTGAATTTTTATATCGGCTGGAGGCGACACCGCATTGTAAATAATATAGCCGTAATTCAGGATCGAATTACGCTTGTATCGCCGCACCGCCATATCGAAATCCATAGACGTTTTTTTCTCATTGTCGGCGGTCTTGGAATCGTCTTTGAGCGAACTGTTTCGCCATTCGCTCAAGGTCAGATTCTCAAGCAGAATGCTCGACAGATTGATTCTGTTCTTTTTGAGTTTCGGAACTTCAATAAATTGCGATGCAGAACCGACTTTACCTGTGTTTGAATCCCGCAGAGCGATGCGGAATTGATAAGCTCCCGTATCTTTTATCGGAACGGTAATATTATAAACAAAACCTGTTTGCAGAATTTTTTGATATTTTTCTTCGGTAACGGTAACGGCGTAACTTTTGGCAAATTCCTCAATTGATTTGCCTTCGTCGCTAAAGGTCATTGCCAAAACATCAAATTTTGCTTCCCTTTTATTGTCGGCGGTTTTAGCAAAAACGATGTCTTTTGCGGGAACATAAATTAAAGAACGAATAAATCTGCCGTTTTCCGAATCTTCGCCGAAAAGAGTATTCAAATTTACGGAAATATCATTTTTACCGAACGGCGAAATCAAAGCGGTATAAATATCTTGCAGGGGAGTTTGTTTGATCTGCGGTATCTTTTTATCCTCAATGCCGAAAAATCCGCTTCGGTATCGCACCTCTAAATCTTCGCCTTTTACTTTGACGGTAAATTTGTTGTAACGGTTTTTTTTCGGATCAAAAGCATCGGAATCAGGCTGATAACCGATTAAATAATATCCATTTTGAATTTTGATGGCTCTTTTCAATCCGTAATTCAAGTCATTTTGATTTACATACGCTGTGCCGCCTGTTTCTCTCGCCAAATAGCTCAAAGAAGAACGTAAACTTCTTGAAGGTGAAATTATCTGAGTCGGGGCTGAACTGCTTGCATCAAAATATGCAGGATTGATTAATCCTGTCGGGTCAAGCGTATGAAAGACAACCGCCGAACGATTTGCTAATTCCACGAGCGAACGCAACCTCCGATTTCCTTCAGCAACAAAAGCATTTCCGTTGTTTCCTCCTAACCTTGGAAATCCTGATGAAAACAACATTACAGCTTTGCGTCCGGGCAATTCTCTCATTCCACGGACGACATAATTTAAAGCACCGAGTGTGCCTGAAACAAGATATTGATTCCGAATGTCATTGTTTTCCTGTGCAAATTTATCTGCTGATTCGAATACGGATGATGATGATAAACCAAAATTCGTGTCTTCCGGGATAGCAAAATTCCATTTGATTTTGGCAATTGCGGCAAAAAGTTGGCGTTTGTCGGAAGTAAAAGACTGCAACGCACCGACACCGCTTCCCGTGCGGATAATTGCTACAAGATCGCCTTTCTGCATCTGTTCGTTGACGAATTTTTTCAAGACATATTTGACCGTCGCAGTATTTACAAAATCCAACCTCAAGTCATCAACCACAAGAGCATAAGTATGGCGAACCTGTTCAGGTTTTAATTTAACGGACGGAATCGGGGCGGCAAGTTTATCTTTTCGTTTTTCATCCGATTGCGGCAAAACGGTTTCCTGTGAGATATAGGAAAAATTCGTTATATTTTGCTTTTTGCCGTTTTCAAATATTTCAAAATCTTCGGGTTTCAAATTCGTTACCTGATTTCCTTTTTTGTCCGTAACGACAACATCAATTTGGATTAGATTTGTCGAGATTTTGACGACATCGCCGTCATCTTCAAACGGCGTTGCTGTCGGTTGCGGTGTTTGAGCGGAAACAATGACCGGGAATAGAAAAATAACAGGCAAAACTAAAGCATAATACAGTCTTTTCATTGCAAAACTCCTTTTATAAAATACGGTGGAAAGAGATATATTTTATTGCAAAAATTATACAACCTTAAAAAATATTTGTCATTAAAAACTTGGTATTGTTTGCAAAGTTTTTTAATTATTCATTCGATTCATATTGATTTAATTTTCGATAGAGTGTTTTTCTGCCGATGTTTAATAATCTTGAAGCCTGTGATTTGTCGCCGTCTGTGTAATCGAGTGTTGCTTTTATAATCTTTTCTTCGACTTCGCTCATTGCCGAAGGAAGTTCGATTTCTAAACCGATTGAATGACCTTGGCTGGCGGCTTTGGCACGTTCCTGTCTGGCTTGAGCGTTGATTTCAAAGGCTTTGTGGCTGATCGCTTCGGGCAGGTCGTCGAGTTCGATTTGTCTGCCTGATGCAATAATTACTGCTCGCTCAATGGCATTTTCGAGTTCGCGGACATTGCCCGACCAATCAAAATTTACCAAAGCCCGCAAAGCCTCTTTAGAAATTCCCGAAACAAATCGCCCGGATTTTTCTTTGTATATTTCGAGAAAATGAAAAACGAGCAGATTTATATCTTCGGGGCGTTCTCTGAGAGGCGGAACTTCTATCGGGAAAACCGATAAGCGATAGAATAAGTCCTTGCGAAAACTTTCTTCATCAACTGCTTTTTCCAAGTTTATATTTGAAGCTGCGATGACGCGAACATCAACTTTTAGCATTTCATTACCGCCAATTCGCATAAATTCACCTTCCTGTAAAACTCTCAAAAGTTTTACCTGTGCGGAGAGACTCATTTCGCCGATCTCGTCCAGAAAAAGCGTTCCGCCGTCGGCTTCCTCAAAACGACCTTGCCGCATTGAACGGGCATCCGTGAACGCACCTTTTTCGTGTCCGAAAAGTTCCGATTCGAGCAGAGTTTCAGGGATCGCACCGCAGTTTATTTTTACATAAGATTTGTCTTCACGCCCTGAATTGTAATGAATCAGATTGGCGATCAATTCCTTTCCAGTGCCGGATTCGCCTTGAATTAAAACGGTTGTAGTTGTATCGGCAACATTCAGAGCAAGTTCGATGGAACGCCGTATATTCGGGGCTTGTCCGATAATTTGACTCGTATTTCTATCCTGCAACTCCGATTTCAGACGCATAATTTCCGCCGAAAGCTGATCGCGTTCGAGTGCCGTTCCGATCTGGTCAGAAATTCCTTCGACTAATGCGACATCATTGTCGTCAAAACCTTTTTCAATTTCATCACTCCAGACAAAACCGAGCAGACCGAATGCCTGTCCACCGACTCGAACCGGCGAAACAAGTGCCGCTTTTCCGTTAAACTGTGAATTGAAAAATATTCTGACAGCAAGCGGTAACTCCGTATCAATCAAACGCAGAGTTTTTCCTTCTTTCATAATGTTGCCCAAAGCGGGAAACGGTTCTAAATCGAGCGATTGATTGTGTTCCTCGATCATCTGCAAAACTTTATTCGGCTTAATGCCTTCGCCCATTTTAAAGGCGGCGAGCGAGATTTTTTTCTCCGTCTGGTCTAAAACTCCCAACGCTCCGTAATCCGCCCCGACGAGTTCGACGGCACGCTCCAACACTTTGGATGAGAGGATTTTAAAATCGGAATGAGAATTAAGCGTGTTGGCAATCTCAAGCAGAGCATTTATGCGTTTGGTTTCCTGTTCCTGTGAAACGTATAGGCTTGTGTATTTATAACCGATGGCAAGCTGGCTGGCGATTGATTCGAGAAATGAAACTTCTTCGGCAAGCCATTTTCGCGGGTGTTTTGTGTCGTGAAGTCCAAGCAGTCCGATAACTTTTTTGTTTAAAATAATCGGCAAAACCAAAAGTGAACGGGTTTCAAGAGCCTTGGCAAGAAACCGAACTTTTGCGTCTTTGGCTTTTGAAGTGTCATTGACGACAATCGGTTTTGTCAGATCAAAATATTCACCGAGTTTTTCGGCATCAATCGGAATTCGTGTTCCTTCGCTGACAGGAATATCTTCGGTCGCCCGCCATTCGTGACTGATGCTGAGTTCGTTATCTTCCGTTAGCTGAATAAGGTCGCATCTGTCCGCCTGCATCATTCGCCCGATTTCCGACACGACAACATTCAAAAATCTTTCCATTTCGATATTGGTCGGTAAATCTTTAGCAAGCCTGTCAATAATCGCTTCCCGTGCTTCGTGCATACGCATCTTGCGTTCGAGCGACAAGGCTTCGGGAATTTCTTCCTGCAAATCTTCTATTTCAATTGTAGTAAGTTGTTTAGACATTTAATTTAACGGCGGAAAAATGAGTTGGAATTTAACAATATTAATTTTTCCTCTTTTTGAGTGAGAATGTCAAGTTGACACACGAGTTGAAAGATTTGTGTTATTAAGCAACAAGAAAATAAATTGTAGAACTTTTTGTTAATTTACCGAAGCAGAGAAATTTGAAGATTAATTCAGTAATTCTATTTCAATCTTAAACCCAAAATATACATAATATTTGATAGATAAATTAATTATTTACTGATTTTAGTAATGAAATTTATCATTTATATTTTGATTTATTGTTTCATATAAAACTAAATAAATTTTTTACTTTTCATTTGTTTGAATTTGTTTAGCTTTTTCCTTTGCACCGAAATCTACACGCTTGCGTCCGGCTTCGGCTTGTTCGAGCAAATCTTCCGCACGGGCATTGTATTCGTCGAGTTCGACGGCTTTTTTTAGTTGCTTGATGGCTTCAGGGTATTTTGCAAGTTTGATAAGCGTCGCACCGAGTTCGGTTCTGTATAAACTGTCCTCATCGCTTAACTTAACCGCTTCTTCGAAGGCTTTCCGGGCATCTTCATCTTCGTAAAGTTTGTTATATGCACGTCCTAAATTAAAATGTGCGACCGCATCATCAGGATTTTCCTTGAGATATTTTTTATATGCTTTAATTGAATTTTCAAAAGCCTTTTCGGAATCTTTCGTTAAGATTCTTTCATCTTTTTTGCTCTTTTTACTTTTTTTAGTTTTCTTCGGAGTTGATTGTTCTTCGGTGGATTCAGGATCGGTTTCGGCTTCATTTTCATCTTCTCTTTCTTCTAAAGCGTAAGCCACGCCGAGTTTAAAATGTGCCTCAGCTAAATCTTCGTCGAGTTCGACAGCCTGTTTGTAAGCATCAATCGCTTTTTCGGTAAGACTTGCGTCAAAATATACGTTGCCTTGTTCTAAGGCTTTTTGAGCATCGGTAAATTTTGGAACTTCCTCATCTGCAAGTTTTTCAGTTTGATTTATATTGGAATCTGCATTCGCATTATTCACATTTTCATCAACCGTCTGACTTACATTTTCGGTAATATTCTCGTTTTTAGCCGCTTCCGTTCCACACGCCGTCTGCCAGATAATTAAAAATATTAAAATTAAATAAAACTTCTTCATAACTCTCTTTAAAAAACACGAATTTTATCCCGGAGGAAAAATAAATTGTCTTCCTCCTAATAAATGTATGTGCAGATGAAAGACGGTCTGTCCGCCGTTTTCATTAGTATTTATCACCGTTCGATAACCTTCTTCGGCAAAACCTCTGTCGCGGGCGATCTCCGCCGTTTTTAGTAAAAGATGTCCGAGCGTTTCCCCGTGTCGCTTTTCGGTTTCATCGAGCGAAGCGATATGTTCACGCGGAATAACTAAAATATGCGTCGGAGCTTGCGGACTCATATCATTAAACGCCACACAAACATCGTCCTCGTAAATAAGTTCGGACGAAATTTCACCCGCAATAATTTTGCAAAAAATACAATCCTGACTCATATAAGTATTTATTAAATCATAAATACACGATTTCTTAAAAGTATCCCGGGTTAAAAATTCCGGTATTTTTATTTTTCCCGATAGCGATTATCCATTTTGCAATTAATTATTATAGAATGATAAAGAATTTGATTTTTTACACATTAATTTTATGTCAATTCTTATTGCCGAAGACAATGTTGCCCAACGCCGTTACGTATGCGAACTGCTTGAACGCGAATTTCCCAACCACACGCCTTTACTGGAAGTATCAGACGGCGAAGCGGCGATTGAAATGACGCTCGAAAAGCGTCCCGAACTGTGTATTTTAGATATTCAGATGCCGAATCTTTCGGGTGTCAAAGCCGCAAAAAAAATCTGGCGGGAATATCCGCAGGCGAAAATTATTTTCTGGACGCAGTTTCCGCACGAGATTTATATCAACGAAATCCGCAAAATTATACGCTCGCTCGATCCGCAGCCCGCTTACGGTTTTATCCACAAAAATAACCCGGAAGCAAGATTTTTGCGGTTCGTAGCAACCGTTTTAG
The DNA here is from genome assembly GCA_030859345.1 of Acidobacteriota bacterium. GTDB lineage: Bacteria > Acidobacteriota > Blastocatellia > Pyrinomonadales > Pyrinomonadaceae > Aridibacter. The sequence continues at coordinate 34,685 of JALZKH010000033.1, forward strand.
AAGACGGTGCGGATATGATTGATCCGGCATTTAAGGATTCCTTCAAGCGTCCGCTTTTAACCGAATTTGAAGCCGAAGCCCTGCGTTATCTGGCACTCGGTTTATCAAATTGGGCGATTGCCCGAAAATGTTCGCTCTCGCAACGCGGAGTCGAAAGTCGTCTGGCAAATCTTTATGAGAAACTTTTTACCAGCTTGTCCGAAGGAACGGAAAATGAAGCCTACGACAAACTTGCATACAATGTCCGCACGAGAGCCTTTTTTGAATCTCTAAAACGCGGACTAATCAATCGGGATGAGCTTGAAAAATCCGACGAAGAATTATCAAAATGGCTCGAACGCGACAGGAAAAGATACTTGGGAGAAAAGTAAAAAGTAAAAAGGCGAAAAAAAAAATTTATAAATTTTTACCGTTTAAGTGGATTATGAAGAACAATTTAAGCGAGGAAAACTTTGGTATTAAAAGGTATTTTGATGCTGTTTACTTTTTACTTTTTACTTTTTACTTTTTACTTTTTCTTCCTTCAAACATTCTCCCGCAGTCCGAACCGACTATTAAAGAAGATATTTTTCAATCTTCATTAAATCTGCATCAATGGGGAACGATCAGTTCCTTTAACGGTTTGCCGTCCGAGAGAATAAACGCAATTGCTCAAACTCCCGACGGAATTTTATGGTTTGCAACCGACAACGGTTTAGCGAGGTTTGACGGCAGGCGTGTGCAGACGAATTTATCTGCGGGACTTTCTTCTATGCGGATTCTTTCGCTCAAAACCGATTCGGACGGAACGCTCTGGGTTGGCACGGAAAAAGGTGCTTTTTATTATACGGATAATTTTTTTCAGCCGATTCAGGAAACGGAGAATTATTCAGTCAATTCGATCTTTATTGATGGAGATAGTGTCTATTTAGGCGATCCGAACGGCACGATTTTCAAAACGGAATTTCAAAATAATTCGGCAAAAAGCAAAATAATCCTTAAAAGTTCTCTGCCCGTTAAAAGTTTGGTCAAAAAAGATAATCAACTGCTGATCGGCACATTAAACAAAGGACTTTTAAAGACCGAAACTGAGAACGCCGAACCTTCTATCGTCCGTTCGCGTCCCTTTTTTATAAACGTCTTAGCTAAAACCTCGGAACAAAATTTATGGCTCGGTGCAACTTCATCAAATGAAGGCAGCGGTTTGTTTTTTTCGGAAAAATTGCCGGAAATAAGAGTTGTCGGCGAAGATCTGGGAACTGTAAATTCAATCGCTTTCGGTGAAAATAAAGATGTTTGGGTTGGCACGGAAACACGAGGAGCATATCGGTTTGAAGGACAGGACTTTCGCAAAAGATTTACATTTGAAAATACTTCAGGCGGTCTGCGTTCCAACAAAATTCTTTCCACATTTGTTGACCGCGAAGGTGTTATCTGGTTTGGAACGGACAAAGGTGTCAGCCGCTACGACCCGAAAAGTCCGAGTAACGAAAGGATTTCGGAAGATGTTCAGAGCAATTTTGTCCGCAAACTTTTTCAGACGCAAGACGGCAAAGCTTATGCTGGAACAAATCGCGGTTTGTTTGTTTTTGACGAAAATACAAACATTTGGAAGCTAGTCAACGGTTTTCAAAGCAGAACGATCTATGCAGTGTCTTCAATGGAAGATGAAAATATTCTAATCGGTACTCGCAGCGGACTTTTTAAACAAAATACTTCTTCAAAAATAAAACCACAGATACAAATAATCGGGGATGAAATTGTCCGTGCGATTGAAAAATTTCAGAATGCAATCTATTTTTCCTCATTTGGAAAAGGCGTAAAAAAAATTGAAAACGGCAGATCAAAACTGATCTATAAATCAAATGTTATCAGTCTTTACAACGAAGAAAATAAAACGCTCTGGCTCGGCACGATAAATGAAGGTGTTTTTGTTTTTGACGGTAAAAAAGCTGCTGCTATAAAAGAGTTAGATGAACTTAAAAATACTGCGATCATAACAATTACGGGGAATCAAAGCGACGGCATCTGGTTTGCCACCGACAAGGGATTGTATCTTTTTAAGGACGGCGAATTGCAAATCGTTTTAGCCGAGCAAAACGTCCGCGATGTATTTGTTCAACACGATGAAAACAGACATATACGTGTCTGGTGTGCGGCGGAAACGGGGCTTTTTAATTTGGTTTTCAGCGAAAATTTCGGTTGGATTAAATCCCGCATAGACATCGAGCAGGGACTTTCATCACAGAATATTTTTGCCGTTTTGCCGCTTAATAAAAATTCGTTTCTGATCGGCACAAATCGCGGAATTATCCGCTATGAAACGAGCGAGATCAAACCGATTTTGGTTGCCACGAGGGTTCTAAGTCAAAAAATTCACCAACCGAGCGAGTTAAAAACGGGAATTAATCTCAACTATCCGCAAAACAGTTTATCTGTGGAAGTTGCGGCAATCAGCAGTCGAACATTTTCTGAACAATTTCAGTATTCGTTTCTGCTGTTTGACGGAAATAATGAAATTATTTACAAGAAATTTTCCGATGACGGACAGTTTTTGATGGACGAACTTACTCCCGCCAAATACCGCGTGGAAGTTCGTGCGTATGACAAAAATCTGTTAGCTTCCGAACCGCTCATTTTCAACTTTACAGTCGAACAAGCCCCGTTTCCACTAATTCCGACAATTCTTTCGATTCTATTGCTGATCGTTGTCGCCGCCTTAATTTGGGCAATTCTTTCACAACGCAAAAGTTTTCAAACCAGCAAAGAATTGGTTTACGCCAACAAAGAATTAAACAACGCCCGCTTAAATCTTGCCAATGAAGCTGAACGTGAACGCCATCGTATTTCACAGGATTTGCACGATCAGACGCTTGCCGATCTGCGGCATTTGATATTGATGGCGGACGAAACAGATACTGAAAAAGCTGTTGAATTCCGCACGGAAATTGAAAATGTTTCCGAAGAAATACGCCGTATCTGTGAAGATTTAAGCCCGTCGGTTTTAGAAAATATAGGTTTTGCCGCTGCTTTGGAATGGGCTTTAGGAAATTCAATTGAACAGGTTTCGCACGATGACAGATTTAAATACGAATTTATCAGCGATGAAAATCTGGAAAAACATCTGAATTTATCACGTTCCGAACAAATCCAGATTTACCGAATCGCTCAGGAAGTTTTGAGCAACATCGCCCGTCATTCTAATGCAACAGAGATAAAAATGACCGCACAGATAAACAAATCAAATAAATTTTTATTAAAAATAAAAGATAACGGAAAAAGCTTTGACCCGAATAGAACCAAAAAAGGACGCGGACTTGCAAATATCAATGCGAGAGCCAGGCTTATCGAAGCCGAAGTAAAATGGGATAAAATGGCGAATGGCGGAATGACTTTCACACTCCGCAAATAAATGTGGCTGTCCACAGTTGTTTATCCGCACCTGCACATACAAACGGTGTCCTTCTTCACATTCAATAAATCAGCAGAAAATTTAATAATCTTTAAATAGATATAGAGCTTTCTTATTTTATTTAATAATGAACGCTTGTTGGATTGATAAAAAATGTCTTCGGTCTGTTCTTTGGTTACGACAATTTATCCAACACATAAAGCCTACTAAATTCATTCCAACTACGCCGAAGACGAAATTCAGACTCCGCCTATGTAAATCATAAATAGGAGGAATCTCTCACTCATACTAAAAATCAGCTTGAAATTTCAGGCTGATTTTTTTGTTCATAATTTGTCCATAAAAAAAGCGAAGAATGCAAAACATTTAAATATTTTCCATTCTTCGCGGATGATTATTTATTTAACAACATCAATTTCCGCCGATAGCTTCAACTTCGGTCAAACGACTGTATCCCGCTAACGCATTCGTGATCAATACTCTGACCCGCGTCGTCGTAACGGGCGAGAAATTAAACTGCCGCCAAACATTCGTATTGCTCGTTACACTTTCAATTGTAACCCACGCCGACCCGTTCCAGTATTCAACCTGAAAATCCCTGATCCCGTATTGTGAAAACGTCGTCGAAAGTGTCGGCTCAACCGGATTCTGGAAATTGTCCTGCAAGGTAAAGACATTGATCTGATCAATCGATCTTGCCTGATTAAAAGTGATCTCCAGCGAATCGGGATAAGCATTATTGGTCGCATCGTTCCAACCGCCGCCGCTGCCCCAGCCGGTTCCCCGACGATCTCCGTTAATCGTCGCACTTGCCGGAAAACTTCCGTTGATCGTGCTGGAAGCCGTTGCCGTTCCGCCATTGGAAGCCAACGCATAATTGGTTCTGACAACCGGCGGGGGAGGTGTCGGTGCCGGCGTTGGTGTCGGTGTCGGTGTCGGCGTTGGCGTTGGTGTTGGTGTTGGTGTTGGTGTCGGCGTTGTTGTAGTTCCACTCGGAGTAAAAACAACAGTTTGTGCATTTGTCGCAGAAGCGTAGGCTTGCCCATTTACATAAGTATAATTTCCCCCTACTACATATGCTTGTGGTTCTCCGCCTGATATTCCAACTACGGAAAACAGTTTTGTATTTCCGTTGCCGTATCTTAATCTTATCACTCCATTTTGATTTAACTCGATTTCAAAATTAACCGGATTTTCTCCACGCGTTGTTCCGCCAACCAGAGGAGTGTCAAACGTAACGGCTTTCCAACGGAAAATTATGCGTGTTGCTTCGGTTGTAACATAAACATCATCCGTTGCATTTCTATCCGTTCTCAAATCATCCCATAAACCCGCAATCATTTTATGTGCATTAAGTGCTTCGGGTGAACTTCCCGCGTCATCAGCATCTCCATTGGTTCTTTCGGGAGGAATTGAAAAATAAATTGCTCCGTTGGTAGAAATTGTTACCGAACTAAAGGATTCTCCAAAAAACGGAAAAGCAAACGGCAGTGCATAATTTTTTCGATATGTATCATCTGATTTCAGATTTATTGCTGTTCCGGTTGAAAGTGCCTGATTAGCTTCAAAAGTTTGCTGATAAGGAGTAACCAATGCCGGATTGATACTTATTGAAACCGCCGAACTAAGACTGGAATTACCCAATGAATCTATTGCCCTGACCGTAACCGTTCCCGAAGGATTCAGATATGGAATTTTAATTGTCGCCGTTTCGGTTGTTCCCGGTGCATTCGGAATACCGGAATATAATCTATAAACTTTACCTGTGCTGCTTGTAAAATCTATCTGATAAAGTGCGGCTCTGCCGGTAGGTCCGTTATCTGACGGAGCAGTCCACTGCAAAGTAACAAATCTTCCGCTAGTAGATGTTACAGACAGATTGGTTACAGCTGTTGGAGCAGTCGTATCATTCTGAAATGAAACCTGCATTGCAGTATAAACATTTAAGCGTCTTGCCGCGTCAACCTTCCCCTGAAGACTTGCAACCGGCTCACTTCCATATACTAAAGCCGCTCGAAGTTTTCCCACCGAAATTGACGGATTAGCGGCAACGATCAGTGCCGCCGCACCTGCAACGTGCGGAGCAGCCATAGATGTTCCGTTCAAAAACGTATATTTATTATCAGGAATTGTGCTGTAAATTCCGATTCCGGGTGCGGCAATACTGACCGAACCCAAACCGAAGTTGGAAAATGATGCTAAAACATCATCATCGTCGGTAGCCGTTACCGAAATTATATTTGTTGAATTAAAACTTGAAGGAAAATGAGGAAGCAAATCATTATCTGCGGTTGCATTGCCGGCAGCGGCAACAAAGAGAATACCCGATTGACCTAAACTACGAATTGCATCTTCATTAGCCTGCGATCTTCCCGTGCCGCCGTAGCTGTTATTTAAGACTCGTAAATTTGCCCCGCGTGAACCGCCCGTCTGATCCCAAAGGTCTTTCATCAATTTTGCATAGTTGTATGCTTTTACTAAATTAGAACTGCTAAAATTACCCTCTTCACCGGAGGCTTTCAGAGTCATTAAACTTACATCCCAATTCACACCCGAGATGCCTATTCCATTATTGCCCTTTGCACCCGCTATTCCTGCAACGTGAGTTCCGTGCCTTTCCGAATCTTTCACATTGCCGTCATACACGGTTGCATCATTATTGACAAAATCCCAACCGTTTATATCATCAATAAATCCGTTACCGTCATCATCAACACCATTACCCGCAATTTCTCCCGGATTAACCCAAACATTTGGCTGAAGATCGGGATGATTTATATCAATCCCCGAATCAATAATTCCGATTACGACATTTTTACTTCCCGTTGTAATATCCCAAGCAAGTGGAGCATCAATATCTACACCCGGTGTTCCGCTGATCGGAGTACCGTTACTTGTCGCATAAGTCTGTCCGGTATTTTGCAAAGCCCACTGATTGCGAAAATTCGGGTCATTAGGGATTTTATCGTATGTATAAATATAATTCGGCTCGGCATACAAAACATCTTTTCTACTATTTAAAGCCGCAACTGCTTCCAGAGTTTTGTCAGTATCAACTTTTACTAAGCGTAGTCCGCTGACGATCTCTGATCCTTCAAAGTTTTGAACTTCAATTTGAATTTCCCCTTTATCCGTTGCTACTGAGGACAAAGTGTTTTCCTTCTTTTTCGCCTCATATTCACTCTTAAAACGAACCATTAATTCACCCGGAACATAATTTAACTTAGATTGTGCGGGAGGTTTTATAAAATCACTATCTCCGAGAGAAGGAGTATTTAAAGCTTGTCCGAAGGTTAAATTCAGAAGAGAAAGAATCAATATTACAACTAGTAACTGACCCTTAAAGGCATACGATTTGGTGCTTTGTTTTAATTTCATTATCTTTTTTTATTTAGGGGTGGTAAATAATTTTTATTTTAGTTTAGTTTTTTGCGATAAATCCCTGTATTTTCAATACTTAAATTTACATCGCAGAAATAATTGCTCTGATATTATATTAAATACGCACATTTATAACAAGGTATTTTTTTATAAAAAATCCAATTCGAATTTTAGTATTAAATATATTTAATCGAATGTTGGAATCTTTTTATATGTGATGAGTTGTATAAATTACGTGCCGATCAATCGAAAAGTAAGTTTTGAATTCTGCGTTTAGTTTAATTCTGACCAAACTCGTGATAAGATTTTCTTTTAATATCAATAAAAAATCTACATACAAAATCAGCGAACAAAAATTCAATGCTCGTCGTTTTAATCAATTAATTTATGGACAAATTTTTAATCAAAGGCGGAACACCGCTTCACGGAACAGTCAAAATCAGCGGTGCAAAAAATTCTGCTCTGCCGTGTCTTGCCGCCACACTTTTGAGCCCAAAAACTATAACTTTACACAATGTTCCATATGTGCGGGATTTAATAACACAACGCCGTCTGCTCGAAGATTTAGGGGCGGAAACTTTGCTTGTTGACAAACACACGCACAAAATCACGGCTTCCGACATAGAAATTTTTGAAGCTCCTTATGAATTGGTTAAAACGATGCGGGCGAGCGTTCTTGCATTAGGACCACTTCTTGGACGCTTCGGAAAAGCAAAAGTAAGTTTGCCCGGCGGTTGTGCCATCGGAACTCGTCCGATTGATTATCACCTGCGGGCGTTTGAAAAACTCGGTGCAAATGTTTCGCTCGAATCGGGCGATATTGTCGCCACTGCACCGAAAGGAAGGCTCGTTGGGGCGGAAATAGAATTTGAAGAAGTTACCGTTACGGGAACGGAGAATGTAATGATGGCGGCAGTTTTAGCTAGTGGAACAACAACACTTCGCAACGCCGCACGCGAACCTGAAATCGAAGATTTAGCCGAACTGCTCAATAAAATGGGAGCAAAGATCACAGGTGCGGGAACTTCCGTTATGACCATCGAAGGTGTTGAAGAATTAGGCGAAGCCGAACATTCAATTATTCCCGACCGAATCGAAACGGGAACTTTTATCGTCGCCGCTGCAATTACGAACGGCGAATTAACCATCGAAAATTGCCAACCGAAACATCTCGAAACCGTTATCGAAAAATTACGCGAAGTCGGCGTTGAAATTACCGAAATTGATGAATCAACTCTGTACGTCAAATGCTGCGAAAACGGTCTGACCGCAAAGGATATTACAACCGAGCCGCACCCCGACTTCCCGACTGATATGCAGGCTCAATATATGGCTCTGATGACGCAAGCCGAAGGCAAGTCAGTTATAACCGAAACGATTTTTGAAAACCGTTTTATGCACGTTGCCGAACTTCATCGAATGGGAGCGGACATAAATATTTCGGGAAATCAGGCGACGGTTAAAGGAAAAACTCAATTGACCGGAGCAAGAGTTTTAGCTTCAGATTTACGTGCGTCCGCTTCGCTGGTTTTAGCCGGACTCGCAGCGGAAGGCGAAACATTAATTGACCGCGTTTATCACATTGATCGCGGTTATGAAACAATCGTCAATAAAATCAGTTCGATTGGCGGCGACATCCAACGCATTAAGAACGAAATATCTATGACGGCGGAAGAAAGTGAGTAAAATTCCTGCTTAAATTCAAAAAACAAATGCAGCACGAACTTATTTTAATTCTTGATTTCGGTTCGCAATATACCCAACTTATCGCACGTCGTGTGCGGGAGCAGGGTGTTTATTGTGAGATTCATCCATTTCATCTTTCAATGGAGAAAATCGTTGAAAAGAATCCGAAAGGAATAATACTTTCGGGCGGACCTTCGAGCGTTACTGATGAAGATGCACCGAGAGTTGAGCAGAATTTCTATGAGAAAATTGATGCTCCGATCTTGGGAATTTGCTACGGAATGCAGCTTATTGCGATTGACTTGGGCGGCGAATCCGCACCTGCAAATGCGAGAGAATACGGACACGCCAAACTCAAACGCCTCAGCGGAAAGACTCAGCTTTTTACGGATTTGCCCGAAGAATTGGACGTTTGGATGAGCCACGGCGATCACGTAACGAATTTGCCCGAAGGTTTTCATAAAACTGCGACAACCGGCGAAGTTATGACGGCAATCGAAAATCACGAACGACAAATTTACGGCGTTCAATTTCACCCCGAAGTTTCGCATACATCGCTCGGCAAAGATATTTTGAGAAATTTCCTGTTCAATGTTTGCAAATGCACCGGCGATTGGACACCTTCGCAATTTATTCACGAAGAGATCGGAAAGATACACAAATTGGTCGGCGAAACGGGCAAAGTCGTCTGCGGGCTTTCGGGCGGAGTTGATTCCACCGTCGCCGCCGTTCTCGTCCACGAAGCCATCGGCGACCGGCAAACCTGCATCTTCGTCAACAACGGCTTGCTGCGTGCCAATGAATTTGAAGACACGCTCAAACTTTATGAAGATTCTCTGCATTTGAATGTCGTCGGAATTGATGCCGGCGAAGATTTTTACAAAGCGTTAAAAGGCGTAACCGACCCGGAAGAAAAACGCAAAATTATCGGGCGAAAATTTATCGAGGTTTTTGACGCGGAAGCCAAAAAGATTGGCGATGTAAAATATCTTGTGCAGGGAACGCTTTATCCCGATGTCATCGAATCCGTTTCGCTTCGCGGCTCAAGTGTGACGATAAAATCGCATCACAACGTCGGCGGTTTGCCCGAAAAAATGAATCTCAAACTCATCGAACCTCTGCGGGAATTATTTAAAGATGAAGTTCGAATTATTGGAAAAGATTTGGATATTCCCGAAGAAATTTTGCAAAGACATCCGTTTCCCGGTCCCGGACTCGCTGTTAGAATCCTCGGCGACATCACGCCCAAAAAGGTCGAACTCCTCCAAAGCATTGACAAAATTTTTATCGAAGAACTTAAAAAAGCTGACCTTTACCAAGAAACGTGGCAAGCATTCGCCGTCCTTTTGCCGATTCATTCAGTCGGCGTAATGGGCGATTTCCGCACCTACGAAAAAGCCGTCGCCCTGCGTGCAATTACCTCAACCGACGGAATGACCGCCGATTGGGCAAGACTTCCACACGAATTTTTGGCTCAAACTTCATCCAGAATTACCTCTGAAATCCGCGGAATAAATCGCGTAGTTTACGACATTTCATCAAAACCGCCTTCAACGATTGAATGGGAATGATTTAATTTTGGTTTTTGGATTTTAGATTTTGGCTTACAAAAACCTTGACAGTCAAAATGATTGGTGCAAAATAAAGATATGACCGAAGAAAAAACAATTTTGATGCAGATTCAGCAACTTCCAGAACAAATGCGACAGGAGGTTTTGCACTATATCGAATTTTTGAAGCAAAAATACGCCGAACAAAATCAGAAAAATCAAAATCGAAAAGCCGGAAGCCAAGAGGGAAAATATAAACTCGCCGCCGATTTCGATGCACCGCTCGAAGATTTTGAGGAATATATGTAATGCGATATCTGATTGATACTAACATTTTTCTGTGGTTCGTCTCCAACGCCAAAGAACTCAGTCAAACCGCCAAAGATTTTATCGAAGACGGAAATAACGAAATTTTCTTAAGCATCGCCAGCCTTTGGGAAATTTCAATCAAAAACTCACTCGGAAAATTAACTATCAATGGAAAATACGAATCAGTAATTGATGATGTCAATGACAATTCTATCCAAATTTTACCGATAAATTTTGCACACACAGTCGAACAAAACCGCTTAAACTTTCATCACCGCGATCCGTTCGACCGCATTATTATTTCACAGGCAATTGTCGAAAATATAAACTTGATTAGTGCCGATTCAATTTTTGATAATTATGTAAAAGGAAAATCAATCAAAAGAATTTGGTAAAAGTCCTGTGATTTAGGACATTTCATCAAAACCGCCTTCAACGATTGAATGGGAATAACAATCAATTTTATATGAAAAAAACTCAATACGACGCAATTATTATTGGCGGAGGACAAGCAGGAATTCCGTTGGCACACGCTCTTGCTGATGCGAAACAAAAAGTTGCGTTGATCGAACGCAAGCATCTCGGCGGGAGTTGTGTGAATTTTGGCTGCACACCGACTAAATCAGTCATTCATTCGGCTCGTGTCGCTCATTTAGCCAGGCGAGCGGCTGAATTCGGTTTGATTATTCCAAAAGTTGAAGTTGATTTTCCGATGGTTCTCGAACGTGCGAAAAGAATCTCGCTCGATTCACGCAACAGTTTAAGAGAAATAATGGAGAAGAACAAAAACCCCGAATTGATTCGCGGACACGCCCGCATTGTTGGAAAAAATAAAAATGATTTGTTTGAAATAAAGATCGAAGGTGATGTTTTGCAAACAAAGTGGATTATCCTAAACACCGGCACACGCAGTTTGATTCCGCCGATTGACGGTTTGGACGAAATAGATTTTATTGACGCGGGCAATTGGCTTGAACAAACTGAACTGCCAAAGCACCTGGCGATTTTAGGCGGCGGTTATATCGGCTTGGAAATGGCTCAGTTTTATCGGCGGATGGGAAGCAAAGTAACGGTTATCGAAGAATGTTCGCAGATTGCCGATGGCGAAGATTTGGACGTTGCGGAAAAATTGCAGGAATTTCTTGAAAAAGAAGAAATCGAATTTCGCCTGTCAACAAAAGTTGAAAGCATCAGGCAGAAAAAAGATAAGATTGAAATCACTTTTGATTCAGACAAACCAACAAAAATGCTTACTGTTTCTCATATCTTTATTGCTACGGGTCGCAAACCGAATACGGACGATATGGGCTTGGAAAGCATCGGTGTAGAATTGGATGAATACGGAATCGTCGAAACCGATAAACATCTGGCGACGAATGTTAAAGGAGTTTGGGCGGCAGGCGATATTCGCGGCGGTTTCCAATTCACGCACACGGCATGGGACGATTACCGCATTATCAAATCGCACATCCTCGGTAATGGTTCGCACACGACAAAAAGAATTGTGCCTTACGCAATGTTCACCGATCCTGAACTCGGTCGCGTCGGAATGAACGAAAAAGAAGCGAAGAATAGCGGCAAAAAAATAAAAATAAATTGCTACGAAATGAAGAAAAACGGCAAGGCACGCGACATCGGCGAACCGCACGGATTTATCAAAGTCATCCTCGACGCAAAAACCGAAAAAATCCTTGGTGCAACTGTTCTTGCATATCAAGGTGCAGAAATGGTGCAAGGCTACGTTGACCTGATGAACGCCGACAAGCCTTTCACAAACCTGCGTGATTCCATCCACATCCACCCAACTTTATTTGAAGCTGTGCAAAGTGCCGTTAAAGATTTTTCCGATTGATGAATAGTAATAAAACCTTTCTTCATTTTGTTTTTCACATCAAAGTTTTAATTTTCCCCAAAATCTTTTCAATAACTAAATCAGGTAATTTTGTAATGAATTCAACATTTCTCGCTTTCCAATCAAGACTTTTGATTTGGTCGGAAAGAACAACGCCTGAAATCTTTTTGTTTCTTGGAATTACTACTTCAAACGGATAGCCTTTTGCTTGATTAGTGATCGGACAGAATAAAGCCAAACCGACTTTTTGATTGTATAATTTTGGAGAAATTACGACGGCGGGACGGTGACCTGCTTGTTCGTGTCCACTCTGCGGATTGAAATTGAGCCAAACGGCATCTCCTTTTTCAGGGATGTATGTCATTTATAAAAGTTCCTTGCCTTCCGCTTTGCCGAAATCAATTTCCGTATGCAGATTTTCTTCCGTGATGCCTTCGAGAAGTTCTTCGAGAGTTTCTTCTTTTTTCATCGGTTTTAGATTTATTTGCCCGTTTTCTATTGTGATGTCAACCGTCGAACCACTTGAAATATCAGTTTCAACCGCAAAAGATTTTGGAATTCTCAACGCTAAACTGTTTCCCCATTTTTGAATCTGAACCTTCATATTTTTATCCTCAAAATGTTTCTACAATGAAGATACATATTTTTTTGAAATTTTGCAAGAAAAAAGACCTCGACAAAATATCAAAGTCTTTTTCAAATTCATTTGTTGAAAAGAAATTACAAAGTTGCCAAAACTTTGTTGTTAATTTTGCCGCGTTTGTAGTTGTCGTTTTGACCGTGATCTCGATACCGCACTTTTTGTTCGAGTTTGCCGACGATGGCGTGGGCAAATTTCGTGTCGTTTTCGAGGTTTCTCGCACTTCCCAGACCACCCGGACTTAACACATTTATTTCCATCAGTTTATCGCCGACAATATCAAGACCAACCATAAACATTCCGTCGGTAACTAATTTCGGACGGACGACTTCGACGATGTGGAGCATTTCATCGGTAATTTTTGCTTTTTTGATTGAACCGCCGGAAGTCAGATTACTTCTTGCAGAACCGGTGCTGCTGACACGGCGGAAAGCGGCGAAATGTCCATCAACAAAAAGCGGTTCACCGTTGACGACAAACATTCTCGTGTCGCCGTCTTTTGCCGCTTCCAAGTATTCTTGAGCAATGGCGTAACCGTCTCGTGTGATGGCTTCGATCATCTGGTCAATGTTTGCTTTGTCGTCTTTTTTGACAAGGAAAACTCCAGAACCGCCCGAACCTTGCAAAGGTTTTAGGATAGCTCTGCCGCCTTCGTCTTTGATAAAGTTTTGAATTTCTTCCTTGTCGCGTGAAATAAGCGTCCGCGGGCGAACTTCGGGCGGAAAATGCTGGAAATACATTTTGTTTAATGCACCTGCCAAAGTATTCGGATCATTAAGAACAATTACGCCGTGACGCAAAGCAAGTTGACCAAATTCGATTCCAGCCGATTGAGCCCAAGTTCTTTCGGCATCATCCGCCGGATCATTTCTGAGCATTAAAATATCCAGATCGGCAACGCGGATTCGCTCATCATAAGCCTTTTTGCTTAACAAATCCTTTAGATATGCTTCGCCGTCTTTATGCGTTTTCGCCTTGGACATTTTCGCATTCGCACGAGCGTGATCGTCAGGATCGGTCGAAAAATTCCCGACCGGAATCGCCCAAGCCTCGTGTCCCATTTCCCGTGCCGCCCGTGCAATTCTCGTCGTTGTATAACGCGGATGCTCCGTTTCAAAATCATTTATAACAAAACCTATTTTCATAATTTACTTTCCCCTTTTTTATTTTTAAACCATCTCAAATTAACAGCAAAATCGTGGTGTTTTCCACATAATCTGCCGATCAAAAAATTCTTTTATGAATTGCCGTCTGCTTTAACTGACGGCAATTCATAAAACTAGATTCAAAACATTAAATCAAATCCATAACCGAAATTCCTTCCTTCACTATTTCCAATCTTTTTGCAGTTTGGGGGAAAGTCATATAACGCGGTGTCAAAGGCGAAGGTTTAAGAACTTCACGCCATTGCAACTCGCGGATTATTGTTACGTGCTCGGGTCCCATTTTGCCGACAAACAGCGTTTCGATGTCGCCGCCGTTTCTCAAATATTCCAAAACCTCGACCAATCCACGCAGATAAACGGCATCTTTTGTTAGACCGCCGCCGCGAAAAACTCTCATCGTTATGTTAAAAGATGTTCGCTTTGTAAATTTGTATTTGCTGCGGAGTTCATCAAAAACTTCGGCGAACGTCTTACCGTTTGTCAGATGGCGGACAGCGATCACTCGTGCGGCAAGCGTGCGGATGCGTGCAAAATTCAAGCCGCCGACAAGATATTCGGCAAAAACTGCCAGACCTTCCTGCAATTGTTCATAACCCGGCAAGCCCGAATATAAAAGTTTCAAAGGTTGGGAACGCCCGTTAAAATATGTAACCGAATGCGTGCCGACTTCGTGTTGAATCAGTGCATTGATTCTCGCTTCCGAAATTGATGAACGATGCCCGACTGCCAAATTTCCGCTTGAAACCATCAAACCCGACGGCATATCTGCTCTGATCTCAACCTTTGCGGTCATTTTCGGATATATATTTTGGTAGTATTCAATTTCTTTTCTTGCACGTTTGGCAACTTCTTCGGCATCCAATCTCGCAGTTTTATCGGCGGAAGATTTCGGAACACTCAAAATCTTTTCCGCTAAAGCCATCAATTCATCTTCGACGGGCGGAAAAAGCTGCAGACTTTCATATAAAAATTGCGGCGTGTTGCGGTCTTCGATGAGTGTGATTTGCCGGTCAAGTTCGATGCGTTTATCCCGCAGCAAATATGCCATTGTCGGGTCTTCGATCTCGTCAAATGAAATACTGTAAAGTCTGCGTTTCAAGTCTTCGGGATCCATTGTCAGCAGGCGGTAATGAAATGTCGGATCGCCTTCAAAACCGTTTTTTTCAAATTCCACAAATGCCTGATTTGAATTAACGGGCGTAACGGCGGTTAAATAATTGACTTTTTCGCCCAACGCGGCAAGTTCCGCATCCGCCGACCAGACGGCATCAACGACCAGCCGCCGTCCGAGAATTTGCGGTGCGGTCGGACGTTCGGCGGTTTGAACGTGGACGAACTCAAAAAACGTCTGTTGAAAAGCCTTCGACAATTTCCGTCTGAAAATTCTTAAAATTGTCGAGTAAAGTTCTTCCGTTTCCGCATCCCTGTAAATCGGCGAAACTTCCAAGCCGATCTTCAAACAACTCAATTGCGTAATTTGTTCAGCACTCAAAAGCGGCTTCATTTTGGGCGGTGTTCCGACATTTCCCGTAACAATTTCGACATCGGTTTGAAAATAAGGAATGTCCAGATTTTTAAGCGATTCTTTAAAAGTTTCAACCGTCGAAGGAATTGCTTCGGATTTATCAACAAAAATGCGAAATTTAGCCTGTGATTCGGTTGTGTATTCATCGGAGCGTTTGTCATCTTCGACATCCGCCGCCCAAACTTCGATTATCAAAAACGCCCCGAATTTATCCGCCATCGTTTTGGAAATGCTCTCGACCAAAGCCGATAAATTGTTCTCATCTTCCGCCACTAAATAAGAAGCCTCGCTCAAAATCAGATTTGCCGTGCCGCGATCTTCCTTGTTTTCAGGTTTTCGATAAACACACAAAAAAGGCAGAGGACGTTCAATATTCAACCTTCCGAAATCCTCAAAATCACGGCGAACTCCTTCGTCTTTTTCAAGTTTGCCCGTGATCTCTTCGATTAAAGAGTTTGAAATAATTTGATTTTCCTTTTTTGTCTTTTTCGGTTGGCTCATTATTTATAACTTTGCGTTCTTTGCGTAAAACTCAGCGACCTTTGCGGTAAAGTGTCTTTTAACCGCAAAGAACGCAAAGGTTTTCGCAAAGGTCGCTGAGTTTAAGGTTTGGATAACTTTTCTAATTCTTCTAAAACTCCCGGAACTGTTGAAGCAAGTGCTTGATGAATTGCTTTGACCATTTTCTCATCCTTTTCACCCGACCATTCTTCCATCCAGAATTTTTTGAATTCTATCGCCAGACCGCAACCGTTTTCCGCAAAATTTTCGTGCAGCCATTTTACTTGATTGCCGCCTTTGAATTTTACATTTTCCCGCACATCTAACTTTCGTCCGAGAAAATCAAATGAACGCAAATCTTCGATAAAGCGGTCAATCAAACGACTCCATTTTTCGCGGTCGAGCGTTCCCGTTCCGATATTTACTTCCGGGTTTTCTTCGGCAGATTCGGGTTCGGCATCTGCACCGTTGCGTTTGTGGTTGTAGCTGTGAATATCGTAGAGGACAAATTTTCCGTGTTTTTTTTGAGTTTCGGTGAAAATTTCTTTTATTTTTGAATAATAAGCGTCGTATTCTTCGAGAGATTTGTTAATGATTTCGTCCGATGGTCTTTCTTTCCAAACATCCAAACCCCAGCAATCATCGGGCGTAACGTAAACCGCTTTTTCGCGTGGACGATTTAAATCAACTTCAAAACGCGAACACAGTGCGACGATCTGAGTTTCGGCGACATCAACCCAACTGCTTGTGTATGGGTCTTCTTCTCGCAAGCGGTCGGATTCGCTCAACTTCATAATTTCGGCAACTTCATCACGCAAATTGTGTCCGTCGTGAACCGCCGTTGCGATTATCGGACTGTCGCCTTTTTTTAATTTCCAAATAACATTTTCCCCTTTATCTTCCATATTTCCCCTTTTTCTTTAAGTTTGAATTATAGACAACTATAACATTTTAAAGTTTTAGCAGAAATAACGTATAGGTTATTGCAAAGAAAAACCTGCAGGCAGCAACGGATCAAAGTTTTTAGAAACTTGTTTCAGATTACGTAGAGATTTTTAACTAAACAGATCTACAGATTACTTTGAGTTTTCCTTAAATATTTTGACCAAATTATCTTTGCCGTAATCTATATTTTCAATTTTCCAGCTGCCGTTTTCTTTGACGAGCATATATTTTATTGTCTGATTTTCGCCGAAGTTTATAAATGTAACGGGAACTATCGCTTTCTCGCCCGTTATCTCTGATTTGCCGACTTTAAAATCGGAAATTTCCGTGTCTTGTGCATTATAAAGCGGATCAAAATCCAATGCTCCGGCTTCATCTTTTGATTCGATTGCATCTTTCCAAATCATATCGGCAAGGCTTTTGGCGAAAAATTTGTCCACCAAAGCACGGTTTTTGGCTTGGAAAAACGGACTGTTTTCGTTGTCCTGGCTTTTGTATAAACTTTCGACCAATCCCTCGGGCGAATTCTCATCAACATTTTCCGTTTCCGAGTTTGCTGCCGGCGACTCATTTCCCGTTATTTCAGAATTTTCCACAGTTGTTGAAGATTTATTTGAATTTTCATCAACCGAAGAATTCTTCTGCTGTAGATCGCCGTTGGCAAGTTTATTGTTTGAAGCAATATCCACGCAGGAAACAGCAGCTAACATCAATCCAAAAAATAAAAGTTTTATAAAAATTTTCATTGTGTTTTTGTGTCGGTTTGAAAGACCTTTCAAGTTCCAAAATCTTTTAATTTTTTGACATATATTTTGGATTTAGTCAATCAAAAATTTTTTCAAAATATTTGCTTATCTGGGAATTTCTACGGTTTTTATGATGTCGGAAATAACTGCATCCGCCGTTGCTCCGTCTAATTCGGCTTCGGCACGTAAGGCAAGGCGATGACGCAAAACGGGCATTGCAACATCGCGGACATCATCGGGTGTTGGAAAATCACGGTTGCGGATTGCCGCCAGAGCCTTTGAACAGAGTAGTAACGCCACCGAAGCACGCGGACTTGCACCGTAGAGAATCGTCGGATGGCTTCGTGTTTTATGGACGATTTCGACAATATATTTTTGAATTCCCTGTTCGGTTTTCATTTCTTTTACTTCCGCCCGACACGATTTTATAACTTCCGGGTTTTCGAGTTTTTCAATCGGAATTTGTTCCAGATGATGCGAATCAAATCCGGAATCCCAACGTGCAACGACTTCGAGTTCTTCTTCCTTGTTTGGATAATCAATCAAAATTTTGAGCAAAAAACGGTCAAGCTGTGCTTCCGGCAAAGGATAAGTTCCTTCATATTCAATCGGGTTTTCCGTTGCCAAAACGGTAAAGATCGGCGAGAGTTTATAACGCTTTCCATCAATCGTTGCCTGTCTTTCTTCCATCGCTTCAAGCAGAGCGGATTGAGTTTTCGGCGGCGTGCGGTTGATCTCGTCAGCGAGCAGAATGTCCGTAAAGATCGGTCCCGGACGCAGTTTGAATTCGGATGTCTGCATATTGAAAATATTCGTTCCCGTAATATCCGAAGGCATCAGATCGGGCGTGAACTGAATCCGCGAAAATTTTGCTCCGATAATTCTGGCAAGCGTTTTAACGATCAAAGTTTTCGCCGTTCCCGGAACGCCTTCGAGCAGAGCGTGTCCTTCCGCCAAAATTGCAACGAGAATTTGTTCGATAACGTCATCCTGTCCGACGACAATTTTGCCGAGTTCATTGCGGATGTGTGCGATGGTTTGTGGTGTATGGTTTAGCATAAATGCAGATTTCAAATTTCAGATTTCAAATTTCAAATATTCAAAATCTTGGAAATAGTGTGTAAATTCTTATCTTAAAATAAAATCAAAAAGCATTTTCAAAGCCAGTAAAAATACGACTGCAAGGAAGATTCGTTTGAGCCAGATGTCATTTAGTTTTGTAACCGTTTTCGCTCCGATAAATGCGGCGACGAACATCGTTACGGCTAGGATAATGCCGAGTTTGTAATCAATCAAACCCTGCCAAGCGAAAATTAACGTGGCGATGCCGGATGAAAAAATGTTGATAAGTTTTGTTCCCGCAATCGCTTCGGTAAATGTCATTCCGAAAAATGCAACATAAAGTGCGGTTAAAAGTGTTGTGTAACCGCCGCTGTAAAGTCCCCCGTAAATTCCTAAAAGAAACGTAAAAATGTAAGTTAAAACAGTCGCTTTTGTCGAAATATCGGTGATTTTCGCAATTCCCGCATCGCGTTTTAAAAGCGTAAAAAGTGCGACACAGATCATACCGACGATGACAATTATTTTGATGCTCTGATTCGTTATCAAACCGACAAGCATCGCTCCCAGAGCCGATGAAACAATAGTTAAAATAATCAGCGGCGAAACTTTTTTGTAGTCAATTATATCCTTTTTCAAAAACGGTAAAGTCGCCCCGATGTTCATAAAAGTCAAGCCGAACATATTTGTCGCCACGGCAATTTTCGGCTCAATCCCGAATTGAAACATCACGGGAACAGTGACGAGTGAATTGCTGCCCGTCACAACGCCGATTGCACTCATTATGAAAAAGAGGATTATTAATAAAATTAGTGCATTCAGCGTCATTCTGTCGTTTCAAGTTTTACGTAATTTTTATTTTCAGTTTCTTTAAGATTAATAAATCAAACGACGTAAAACGTAAAACGAATTACGAATTACGAATTACGATTCTTCCCGCGTCGCAAACCGAGTGCGTTTTCAACCTCACGGATTCGGCTTATCAAATCTACGATTTCTTTTTTCTTCGTTGGTTCGCCGTGAATTATATCTTCACATTTGAACAGTAATTCTGTGATTTCTTTCGCTTTGTAATCTGTCCTTTCGGCGACTTTTTCGGCAATATCTTCCCGTGTTGCCGTATGATTATCAATTCCGACAAGACGGGACACGCGGCGGCGGAATTCTTTGTAAATATTTTCAATTGCGAGATCATAAGCCTTTGTTTGCTGCTGCAATTGAGCCATTGCGGAAACGTATTCGAGTTTTGAAAGTCGATTCGGTTCATCATCCGGCAAAGCCCTTGCAAAACGGCGGCTTTGCGAATAAAAAATTAAACCGATTATTAAAAATAGTTGCAGAAAAATTGCAGCTACGGGTGTTCCCGAAAAATATTCAAGCAAGCGGTTTTCGTTGTTACCGAAACCTTGATGATATTCGTCAAATGCAATTATTCCGCCGCGAGAACCCACAATATTTATACCGAGTTTTGCATTATCAACCAAATTTATGCCGCCGTTTGCAACGATATACGGATCGCTCAGATAAATGATTTGCCCCGCACCGAAAGGGAAATCAACCAATAGATTCGTCCTTTTATTGGCAAGATGAATAACGGGAGCGACCAGGGACATCTGCGGATATTCTTCAGCTTCCACCAACGGCGTTTGCGTTGGCGTTGCAAACAATTCATCATTTTCACTATTTCCTTCGCCGCTTCCAATTCCGCTGTTTTCTTTGCTTTCTTCATCTGCTATCGGTGGCGGCGGTTGCGAATCATTTTCTTCTTCAAATTCATCATCTTCCTCAGAGTCCGCTTCCGTATTGTAAAGCCGCGAGATTTTTATTGAAGATGCAAACTGCGAAGGCTGAACGGCGTTGACATTATTTGTCAAAATCGTCGGCAAGATCGGTTTGACGGCTTCAGTTTCGCCAATCATTTTTTTCTGGTTTGAAGGATCAATATTTAAAATTATATTTTTAGACAATTCCTGAGAAATGCTCCAATTCGCCGTTGTCGAGATCAAATCCTTCGGCGGTTCGCGGTCAATCACAACCAGAGTTCCGCCTGCCGAAACCCAATCTAAAATATACGTGATTTCATCTTCATCAATTTCCCGCCGGGTTCTTCCGATAATCACAAATGTCGAAAATTCCGTCGCATCAAATCTTCCGCCCGACGGAAAAGGTTCCTGAAAACGCTTCACCTTCCGCCCCGTTTCCGCCAGCAAATCATAAAATGCACGAGTTCCCGTCGCTCCCGTGTTGTAGGTCGAACGATTCGGCTCTATTTCGGAGTCGGGAATTTTTTCCTTCTGCACATAAGACGCGGCATTCAAACCGATCAGCGTTATCAGCAGAAAAATTAGTGCCAGAAATATGATAAGTTTTTGTTTCACAAGTTTTTTTTATTCATTTACGTTCTTTAAAAAATCACTCGTTAAATTAAATGTAGGGGCAGCGGCTTGTCCCTGCCCGTTGAGCCGAATGGCGAAAAAATCGTTGTTATATTAAAATTTGCAGATTATTACACATTTTTCGCTAACGCTCATTGGGCAGGCACAAGACCTGCCCCTACTTCTTAACACCAAGAGCTTTTTTGTAATTGACCTTGAAATCATTCCAGTCGGTTTCGTCCGCATTTTCAAAACCATACCAATGGCGTTCATAATTTGAAGTTAAGTCGTTCATATTTTCGTAGAGTTCCCTTTTTGTTTGGACGGAACGCAGGTAATCTCTGTTTGTTTTGTGTTTTGCCAAGCCGATCAATTTTCGCTCGCTCAATTCAAACAAAAGTGCGATATAGCCTTTGCGGATCGCTTCACGTAAATTTCCTTGAAGTGCAAGCGTTTCCGCTTCGCTGAAAAGGTTTTCCGATGTTTCGTCCGCCGCTAATTTTTCGCCTAAGATGTAACGCTCTTTTTTCTTTTCACGTCTTTCGCGTTCGCGGAATTTTTTGACGAGAAACGGTGCGAACTTGTAAATTAAAAATCCGATTATTCCGATAATTATGCCGTATAGTAGAATCTGCATAATATATGCAATCGAACCGAAATTGCTCGGCGGCAGAGGTTTTGTTGTCTGCGGACGGAAGTTTTCATTCATCCATTCATCAAACCAATTCCAGATTTTTTGTAATAAACTTTCTTCTTCAACTTCAGGTTTTTGAAATTCTTCACGTTTCAGGATTTCGGACAGTTTTCGCTTCTCCGAATCTTTTCCCGTTTCTGATTTAAGCGAATTTTCGAGTTCTTTCAGTTTGAGTTCGATTGCTTCGAGCCGTTCATAAATCGAAGTTAAAATTAGTTCCCGATCTTCCGAAGTTTTTTCATCAATATTGTATTCTTCGATCTTTTCAGCGATCCATTTATTGTTTACATCGAAAGTCGTTGCCTCCACTTCGACCTTTTCTTCGGCAGGAAGAAGTTTGAGTGTTCTCTCAAAAACGGCTTCTATGTTTTTGCTTGTTTCCTCATCCGAAAAATCTTCTCCCGGAACAAGAAGTGCGGCGAATTCTATTTTTAACTGCCTGATGTTTTCCTTGTATTGATTAAAAGTTTTGGCATTTATAAAATTCGGAAAAATCAAAAAGATCAAAACACAAAAAACCGCCAACGCTTTTGCTACGCTGATTTTTCGTAGAGTGTTGAATTTCCTTCCGTTCATAAATTAATCCAAACCGAGAACAGAATTTGAAGATTTTTGGGCTTTCAAATCCGCTTGTTTCGGTATCTGATTATATTGCTGATTTGCCTGCGGCGAAGTTTGCTTTGACAGAGCGGGTTGCAGAGGATTTACATAAGTTTGCGGAACTGTCGGAATATCGCCGAGACGATTTGCCGCCATTAATTCTACGTCATACCCTTCGCTGTGAACCCTTTCGTCAACATAGAGCAGACACAAACCGATCATCAAAACCGGCGTGAGCAGGATCAGACTTATTTCCATAATTACCCGCGTGCTGATCTCATACCAAGCCGGAGTTGTGTCTGCCGTAATTAAATCACCGAGATTTATACCGCTGAACCACGCATACCAGCCGAGCGGCATATAAAAAAGTGCCAACGCCGAATAGGTTGCGACAAGCGTGAAAATAAAAAGTGCAGCAACCCGTTTGACATTTTTCCCCGCCAGACTCGAACTCCTGCCGATTGCCGAAAATGCCCCCTGTCCTTCAACCAGCATCACCTGCGGAACATATACGAATCTTGAAACTACTAAAAAAAACAACCAAAGACTTGCAAATATAATCGCACTTCCCAAAGCTATGGAAACGAGAAAAACTAAAATCTCCGCAAATTGAAAAATCCAAGTAGCGAAGGCGATGCTGAAAAGTGCGACTATTAATCCGAAGTAAAAAACGATTATTCCAAATATACCCAATAAAAAAATAAGCAGCGTCGAAACACCGATCAAACCGAAAATGCGGCTTTTAACATTTTTATATGTTTCCCGAAAAGTTATTGCTTCGCCAAAAATTATATGCCTGACAAAATTTCTCGAAGCCCCGCCCATCACGGCAAAGACGGCGATTAACTGTATAAACCATATAACCAAACTGCCTAAGTAAATAAATATCCGGTAAAGCGTACTCTCGATAGGATTCGCCACATTAACCGCAAAAATATTTCGGGCGAGAATCATCCAACCGATCAGAAAAATCCCCCCAACCACAATCGGCGGCGAAGCGATCAGAATAAACGTCCAGAAATTTTTGCGGTAAAACCTAACCGAACGATCAATCAAATCACCCGCTCCGAGTGGTGTCAGCGAAAGTTGAGAATTGGACGAATTTGAGCGATTCATTATATTTCAGGAAATTTATCTTTGTGAGTATATCTTTTTTGAGATGTAAACATCAACAATTGCTTCATACCTTTTTGAAAGATTTTTTTATAAAGTTTGTTTAAGCCAGTCAAAATAAAAAAAGTCTGCCAACTTTTATATTGGCAGACTATGAATAGCTTAAAGCTCAATTAGAATTCTACACGAAACGCGAGTTGTGTAATACGCTGATCTGTAGCAGTTCCCAAAATTCGTCCAAAATTCGTGCTGTTAATGCTTAAGAACTGACCGCCGCTTGTAAAGTTAGCACGGTTGAAAACATTAAAGAAATCAGCTTGAAGTTGAAACGTAAGATTTCTGTTGTCACTTACGCTAAAGACAAATCGCTTGATAATTGTCATATCAAGATTATAGGTTGTTGGACCATTGAAAAGTGCACGTCCCAAACTGCTTGTCGTTCCCGGACTATTGTTAAAGAAAACCTGTCCGTCGAAATTTGTGTCCAAGCCGTTTGAACCGCGACCTGTTCCGCCGGCAGCAGTATTGATCGAACCGTCGGGATTTCTTCCCAAAGCAGTTGGATTTATGAAAAAGATACCATTTGGAGTTCTGAATACTCCAACTAACGCTTGTAACTCATCTCCTGTCAAATTTGTTACTGCAGTTTGTCTTCCCGAACGACCGCGACGATTTAGTGTTCCACTACTGTCAGTAATCGTAACAGGTGCACCTGAACCAATTTGCAGAATACCGCCGATATTAAAACCACCGAATATAGTGCTGAGAATTCCATCTTTTAAGAAAGGTCTGCCTTTACCAAACGGAAGGTCATAACTGGCAAGCAAGTTGAATTTATGAGTTTGGTCAAAATCCGCCCGTGTATACTCTAACTCAGGTTGATTAATATCCAAAAACGGTTCAAACCGTGTTTGACCTGTTCCGACACCGTTGGTCAGATTTTTCGAGAAAGTATAATTAGAATTCAAAGACAAACCTTGCGAAAAACGTCTGCGAAGATCAACTTGGAGTGCATTATATCTAAATCTACTACCGTTAGTTAGCAAGTCAACAACACCTGCACTTTGATTCGGCACAAACTGAACACTTCCCTGCAAATTATTCTGCACATAAATAGAAGCTAAATCAGCCACTTCTCCGGATCGTATCCGACTGAGAATAAAACCGTTGGTCAGAAGACCACCGAAAGCGATGTTCGGAAATACAACCAGTTGCTGACAACCTCTTGTCGTTGCTTGAGCAGCACTACAACGAGCATCACCAAAATTTTGCAAGTTACTTCTTGCCCGATTGAAATCAGCCAAGAAACCGTTGCTGTCAATGATAGTTTGGTTTAAGTCGAAACCGCGAATCAAGTTATCACTGCGAGTTCCAACATAGCGGACTTCGAGTGCCGTATTAAAACCGATCTCTCTTTGAATACCCAATGAATATTCTTGAACTCTCGGAGATTTAATGTTCGGGTCAACCGCAAAGACGACTCCGAAGTTTCCTGCCAATGCATTATTTTGAGCAAATGTTCTGTTATCACCGGTAAAGACAGGTGTCGGAATCGCCGGCAAATTGCTAAGTCTTGCGTTCAGAGCCGTCGAATTTCCGTCAAATACATTTGAGTCTAAAGTTAACCCGCGATTACCACCAAGAGCATTATCAGGTGCACGAATTGTTTCGTCATTGATAAAGCTGAAACGATAAGCACCGCGAATAACCGTATTAGCACCAAATAACATTCCGCCTATTCCATCAGCAAATTTCGGAGCATAAGCAAAACTTAAAACAGGAGCAAAGTTGTTGTTATCGGGATTATAGAATCGTCCCGGTGTCCCAACATTGCCGCCGACAAATTGGAATCTGCCGTTAGGGTCAAGAATAGATGCGGCTATATTATCAGGATCGGAAATAACCGGTTCCAAAGCCAAACCTCTGACTTCTTCCAATGCCGAATAACGCTCATAACGAACGCCGAGGTTAAGTGTTAAGTCTCTTCTTACACGCCATTGATCGGATACATAGAATCCGAGAATATTGTAGGCGAACTCATTGATACCGGGTGCTCCCGGAACGAAACCGGAAGTTTGACTGGCAACATTAAATGTTTGACTTCCTCTCGTAACGATACCGCCGAGAAGACCTAACAAACCATTAGCAGTAGCCAACTGACCACTTGAAATTCCGCCCGGAAATTGTGAAGCGACAAATGATGGTGTGGCTGTTCCCGTTCCTAATGAAAAGGTTGGCACAGTACTGAAAGCGGCAAATGAAAAGACATTAACATTTTGATATTGACCGCCAAAACTCAAGTTATGGTTGCCAGAAGTATATGTGGCATTGTCCTGAATATTGTATGTGGTCGTGGTTCGTCCTTGATTTTCAAAAGGAAGTTCAGGATTTGTTACCAAAGGTAAATTGATAGTAGTTGCCTGAAGCGGATCCAATCTCAAAAATGCAGGATTGGTTGAAAAACGTCCGCCGCGAATCTCATTGGTAAATTTGCTTGAAAATGCAGAGGTTAAACCAAGCGAGAAAGCAGGACTGTCCGAACCCGAAGTAGCACGCGGGTCTACATTGAAACTATTATCAATATCAGCACGATTAACGATTTGACGAACAAATCTAAATGAACCGTTCAGCGTATTGAGTGGATTGATCTTGTAATCAATTCTGCCGCTGTAATTAGTTTGTTCCGTATTAAAATTTTGAATTACGGTGAAACCTGTTGTATTAAGTCCATCACCAGCTGCTACTGAATTCCCTTGCGGAATTCTTGAAAGAAAACGACTGGCAACGGTCGGGTCAATTCCCGTAATTCCCGTACCGAAAGCCGGGTCAAATATATTAACCGTTCGCTGCACACCTGAATTATCCGTATAAGTGAAAATCCCCTGGCGGGCAGAATCGGTTAAAACCGTGCTGAATTGCGGAGCAGCAGGACTAATATCAATCAATTTCTCATAGGAGAAAAAGAAGAATAATTTATCTCTGCCGCTGATTCCAAAAGGACCGCCTTCACCAAAATTAAAGAACGGCAAAGGTCCGCTGGCACTTCCGCCGAATTGATTACGGTTACGGAACGGACGCGGATTTATCGGGTCTCCGACATTCGCAAGTCCATTGCGGACTGCCGAACTATTCGCATCAAAGACTCCGGCGGCATTATTAAAGAAACTGTTAGCCGCTAAGCTTGAATTACGGTTGAATTCAAAAAGTCTGAAGTGATAATCGTTACCACCGCGTCGGGTAGCAAACTGAATTTGTGCTCCGCCGAATCCGCCGCTGGCATTAGCTTGTGTTGTCAGCGAAAATTCTTCGATTTCATCTACTGTCGGACGAGCCGGAGAAAAATCCGTTGCATTCGAGCGGATGAAGTTATCTTGAATGTTAACACCATCAAGTGTTGTGTTTGTACCTGAAGTACGAATTCCGTTAATTGAAGTTCCTTGTCCCGGAACATTAGCGGCACCCGGTTGAAGCGGCACGAAATTAAGCGGGTTACGACCAAGCGATGGCAGGTCGTCAAGTTGTTTTCTGGAGATATTATTGTTTATCTGACCGTCAACCGAGTTGATAATTTCCTCACCAACTGTAACATTAACGACTTCACCGATTGCACCGATTTCCAATCCGGCTGCCAAATTAAAGTCCTTATTGACTTCAATTTTAATGTCATTGGCACTAAAAGTTTTGAAACCCTCAGCCGTTATAGTAACGGTATAAGAGCCGACATCCAGATTAGGAAATCTAAATGCACCCTCCGCACTACTAATTCTAGTTACTTCTGTTCCCGTTACATTACTTTTTAAGACTACCGTTGCCCCCGGAACTAATCCTCCGTCGGGACCGGCAACCGTTCCAATTAAGGAACTTGATGTCAATTGAGCAAAAGCAGAACTAGCTGTGATACTGATTACTGCTAAAAACCAAAATAGTTTTTTCATTTTATTTTTTACCTCTTACTGTTTTTTACTTGAGTTTATAAAACTTATCTAGCTTACATACTCTATATAGATCTAATTTAGCTAAGTTTAGAAATGGTTAGAAAATCCAACCCAAAAATTTAAATTTTGTATTTCAAAATCTTTTCAAATAAATAAATATGCAATTACTGTTCCCTTGAAATCCAGATACTATTTTATATAAAATTTCATCTGACAAAAAATAAAAATATTTTTTAAATACTTATAAAACAACAGATTACTTCACTCTCACTCTCATTTACATTCTCTTAGAACCTATTCGTTTCAACTCTAAAGAAATTTAATATTTATCCCACAATTTGAAATTTTAACCAAAATTTTGGATATATGAGCAGAAATTTGTGAGAGTTATTTTTGAACTAGAGCAAATTAAGTTTAGACATTACCGAATATAAAAATTTTAGCGGATGCGGAGTGTTGATTACTGAAATCAAGAACTTTCTTACACGAATTATCAGACCGCTCTGAAGAAAACTGTTTAATTGTGGGGCAAGATGTTATAACTTTTAATTTTAGAATTAAGCGTGGTTGCATTGAGTCCAAGGAGTCTTGCCGCACGGGATTGGTGTCCGGCGGTTTGGTCTAAGGCACGTTGGATCAGGTCAATTTCAAATTTCTTGACCTCATCGTAAAATGTTACGCCCTGGGCAATATCTATCTCTCCCGATGTTCCGCTGCTGTACATAATCATTTCGCGGGCAAGTTCGGGATTGAGAACTTCAGGACGCAGACAGTCTGCCGTAATTTCATCCGTCGGAGCAATTACGACTGCTCTTTCTATAATATTTTCCAATTCCCGAACATTTCCCGGATAATAATAATCTTCCAACAGCGACAAAACCTCCGGCGAGATAGTCTCTGAAATCTGAAACCCGTTTTCCTCATTATATTTTTGGATAAAATGTTTAACCAACGGCAGAATATCCTCTTTTCGATCTCTTAACGGTGGAAGTTCAAGCGGCACGACCGAAAGGCGATAATATAAATCTTCACGAAAAACTCCGCTTTTAACCGCTTCTTTTAGGTCAACATTTGTTGCGGCAATAATCCGCACATCAATCTGAACCGAGTTTGTTTCTCCAACCGGTGTAAATTCCCTTTCCTGAATTACGCGAAGCAGGCGAACCTGAGTTTCGGGACGCAGGTCACCGATTTCATCAAGGAAGATAGTTCCCGTATCAGCCACCTCAAACAAACCTTTTTTCGCCGAAATCGCTCCCGTAAAAGCACCTTTC
This sequence comes from Acidobacteriota bacterium, assembly GCA_030859345.1. Classification (GTDB taxonomy): domain Bacteria; phylum Acidobacteriota; class Blastocatellia; order Pyrinomonadales; family Pyrinomonadaceae; genus Aridibacter. The sequence goes on from JALZKH010000033.1 coordinate 63,427, forward strand.
GTATGTCCAAAAAGTTCACTTTCTAATAGGTCGGAAGGAATATTCGAGCAATTTACGGGAACGAACGGTTTGTCCACACGCTGACTGGAATTATGAATCGCTTTGGCAATAAGTTCCTTACCGGTTCCGCTTTCACCCTGAATTAAAACGGTTGAACGGGCAGGAGCAACCCTTTCTACAAGGCGAAATATCTCATCCATTTTATCGGAACGTCCGATTATCGAACCGCGTTGGACGGAACTTGCCATTGCCTGTCGCAAAATTACACGCTCTTCCTCATTTCGCCGGGTTTTTATACCGCGTCTAACTAAAGCAAGAATTTGTTCATTTTGAAAAGGCTTACGAATACAACCTTTTGCTCCTTTTTCCCACGCGGAGATCGCTGTATCGAAAGTTGCAAAAGCCGTAACCATTAAAATAACGGCATCTTCATCTCTTTTAATGATTTCTTCGAGTGCCGTCAGCCCACCGATCCCGGGCATCGAAACGTCCATTAAAACCACGTCGTAAGGCTTATTTTCATACGCTTCGATTGCTTCTTCACCGGTTTTTGCCAGATCAACGCTGTAACCTGCACCGGAAAGCACGGTTTCCAACACATCACGCATAATCTCTTCGTCATCACAAACTAAAATTGAACCCTTTTTAGCCATAAGTATTTGAATATATCAGACTTTCTTGATGAATGGTAAACAGTTCAATGTGAATTATTAATGGATTTTTTAGTTTCCAGAATCTACAATGAACAATCAACTATTCACAATTAACAAATAAAATGATCTACGATAAATTTGCCAGAGGTTACGATAAAGCACTTGCTCCATTTGAGAATTGGTTTCTCGACAAATGGCGGGTGGAAACTTTATCTTATCTGCCCGAAAATTCCAAAATTCTCGAAATCGGTGCGGGAACAGGCTCAAATTTTAAGCATTATCCAAATTGCCGACACGCCGTTGCCAGCGAAATCTCGATCAAAATGCTCAAAGTCGCTCAACTAAAAACAACTACGATTGATCTGCTGCAAACCGATGCTGAAAATCTGCCGTTTCCCGACAATTCATTTGATGCCGCCTTTGCCACGCTTGTCTTTTGTGCAATTCCAAATCCGAAAAAAGCCTTTGCCGAACTCCAAAGAGTTCTCACGGCAAAGGACAAAATAATACTGCTGGAGCACGTTCGCCCGAATGGTTTGGCTGGCTATTTCTTTGACGTTCTGAATATCTTCACGGTTGCTTTGTTTGAAGATCACTTTAATCGAAACACCGCCCGGATCGCTGAAGATTCGGGCTTAAAAATTGTAGAATTAAAACAAAAAGCATTCGGAATTGTAAATCTGATAATCTGTGAAGTAGAAAAATAAGGAATAATGAGCAAAGATAAAAACAAATCCAAAAAACAAATCCAAACACCGAAAATCGGATGTCAGGGTTGGAATTATCGGGATTGGATTTCAAAAGCGGGCGGCAACACGGTTTTTTATCCGCGTGGGACAAAGTCCGACGAAATGCTCAAACTTTATGCGGAGATTTTTGACACGATTGAAGTTGATTCGACATTTTATGCGATTCCGCCAGGTTCGACGATTGAAAATTGGTATAAAAAAACGCCGGAAGATTTCACATTTTCTCTAAAAATGCCGCAGGAAATAACTCACGAAAAAGAACTTCGGGAAGATTCATTTGAAGTTTTGGAAGCATTTTGCGAAAGGATAAAAGCCTTAAAGGAAAAACTCGGTATCGTTCTGATTCAAATGCCGCCGACATTTGACGGCGATAAAGCAAACGCTCAAAATTTGCGTAAGTTTTTAAAACAACTCCCGAAAGACATCAAGTTTGCCATCGAATTCCGCCACAGAGATTGGATGATAGACTGGACTTTTGAAGAACTTGAAAAAAATAATGTCGCACTTTGTCTGTGCGAAGGAAAATGGATTCCGCGTGAAATGTTTTTTACCGCCTTACACGAAATTAAAAACGATTTTGCCTACGTGCGTTTTATGGGTGAAAGAGATTTGACGAGTTTTGATAAAATTTACCGCAGCCAAGATATATTATTAGAAATCTGGAAAGAACAGATAGAAGATATAAAAGCCAAAAAAGTCTATGTTTATTTCAGCAATTTTTTTGAAGGAAATGCTCCCGTTAGTTCCAACAAACTGAAACAGTTACTAAACCAAAAAACAATTCATCCGAGCATTTTGATAAATCAAGGCTCTTTGTTTTAGCAAAAATTCTGCAAATTCAAACCTTTTTCATCTTTATAACGTAAAAAGAATGGGTTTAATAATATGAAAAGAAAAACCTGCACAAATTTTAAGTAAGATTTAATAGTATTAAAAATATGGCAATGTCAAAAACAGGAAAAACATTACTCATCATCGGCGGAGTTCTGCTCGCTCTTTTATTATTTTCGATTATCGGTTTGGTTTTAATAGCCGAAAGTATCGGCAAACCCGATATTCCCGAAAACAGCGTTTTGGTTCTGAAGGTTTCGGGTGATCTGCCTGATTATGCTCCGCAAGACCCGATGGCGGCACTTATCGGAGTTGAACAAGAACAATCATTTTCGAGTTTGCTGATGCAGTTGCGTAAAGCAAAAGTTGATAAGCGGGTTGGTGCGGTTTTCCTTGATATAGGATTTTCGGAAATTGGTTGGGGAAAAGCGGATGAACTTCGCAGTGCGATCAAAGATTTTCGCAAATCCGGCAAGCCGATCTATGCTTATACCGAACTCGGTTTGAACAAGGAATATTATATTGCCGCCGCCGCCGACAAAGTTTTTATGCCGCCGACGGGTGACATTTATGTCAACGGATTGGCAGCAGAAGTAATGTTTTTCAGAGGTTCGCTCGACAAACTCGGTGTTTTCCCGGAGTTTATCAAAATCGGCAAATACAAAAACGCTCCGAATCAATTTACGGAAAAAGAATTGACCGAAGCTCACCGCGAAGTCGTTAATTCTTTGGTTGACGATCAATTTAATCGGCTTATTTCAACCATTGCCGCAGACCGCAAACTTGCTCCCGAAACGGTCAAGGAAATTATTGATAACGCCCCGCACAACGGAGTCAATGCGAAAAAACTCGGATTGATTGACGATGCTTTTTATCGTGATGAAATTGATAATGAACTAAAGAAAAAACTCGGCTACAAAGCGGAAGATGAACTTCGCAAAGTCGCTGTTTCTCAATATAAAGAAGTTCGTGCCGATACGCTCGGCTTAAACGACGGCGAGAGAGTTGCCGTAATTTATGCTTCGGGTGGAATAAACACGGGCAAATCAACTTCGAGTCCGGTCAGCGGCGACTCGCTTGGTGCGGACACGATTGTTGAAGCGATAAATGATGCCGCCGAAGATGAAACGATCAAAGCAATCGTCCTGCGGGTTGACAGTCCGGGCGGTTCGGCACTCGCTTCCGATCTGATGTGGCATTCTATTGAAAACGCGAAAAAGAAAAAACCTTTCGTCGTTTCAATGGGCGATGTTGCCGCTTCCGGCGGATATTACATTGCCTGCAACGCCAATAAAATCGTCGCCGAACCTTCGACAATTACAGGCTCAATCGGTGTCTTTATGGGCAAACCGGTTGTTAAAGATTTTTACGATTGGCTCGGAATTTCAAACGAATACGTGATGCGTGGCAAAAACGCCGGGCTTTTCCGCGAAACCGAAAAATGGACGGACGAAGAACGTGCCAAATTTCAGGAGCAAGCCAACAATATTTATTATTCAAACTTTGTTCCGAAGGTTGCGAAAGGGCGAAATATGTCCGAAGAGAAAGTTGATTCGCTTGGTCAGGGTCGCGTCTGGACGGGACAGCAGGCAAAAGCAAACGGTTTGATAGACGAATTCGGCGGTTTGGAAAAAGCCATAGATATTGCTAAAGATTTGGCAAAACTTCCCGCTGATAAAGATGTCAAAAGAGTTGTAATGCCGCAGGGACAGACGCTTTTCGACAGACTGCTCGGCAGAGGCGACGACACGACTTTTACAAAAACCGAAGAACAAATTGCTCAAGAAGCCGTCATCAAAGCACTTCCCGAAGATGTCCGCCGATCACTTCGCTATGCCGAACTTTTCGACAAAATGAAACGCGGCGAAACAATGATGCTGATGCCGTTTGAAATACGAATGAAATAATTTTCAGATGGAAATTTTTATAACTTTAAGCGATATGTAAAACTGCTTGCATATCGCTTTTTCAATCATAATTTATGTCAAAAAATAAAGAATATATTCTCGGTTCATCCGAACGCGAGATCGAACGCCTCGCATATCAAAATGAAGTTTGGTTCGATGCGACGAACGATTTATGGAAAAAAGCTGAGATCGGTTACGGAGATTCAGTTGTAGATTTAGGCTGCGGTCCCGGATTCTGCACATTTCCGCTTTCACGCCTTGTCGGTTCGGAAGGACATATTTTTGCAGTAGATTCTTCCGACAAATTTGCTTCGCTGATCGAAAATAAAATTAACGCGAACAACACAAAAAACATCTCTTTTCACAAAAATGATGCGGAAAGTCTGAGTTTGGAAGATTCCTCTGCCGATATAGTTTTTTCCCGTTGGCTTTTTTGCTTTCTGGAAAATCCTGACAAAGTTCTCACCGAGATAAAACGTGTATTAAAACCGAATGGCAAACTGATTATTATTGATTATTTTAATTATCGGGCGGCGAATATCTTTCCGCAGAAAAACGCTTTAAGCGAACTGTTCAAAGCGTATTTGCAGATCGTCACCGATCACAAAGGAAGTTACAATATCGGTGAAATACTTCCCGAATTGATTATTGAAAGTGGTTTACAAATCGAATCGCTCACGCCAATTTGCCGAATCGCCCGCCCGAATACGCGAATCTGGAAATGGGTTGAATTGTTCAATGAAGTTTCTGTGCCGTCTTTGGTTGAACAAGGAATCTGGAGTGAAAAGCAAAAAACAGAGTTTGAAGCAGAATGGAACAAAGCAAAACAAAATCCCGCCGCATTTTTCTTTACTCCGCCGATGATCGGAATTATTGCAAAAAAATCTGTCTAAAATTTACATCGAAAACATTTCCTGCAGAACGTCCAGAACTTTTCGCTTAGTGCTTCCCTTCGTTTCGCCGATTTTTTTGACGAGCCGGGATTTATCAACCGTGCGGATTTGGTCTAGGACAACCGTTCGTTTTTTGTTCAAAAAATCAAAATTTATGCGGGTCGGGTAATTTTTATCAACGGTTGAAATCGGTGCGATAACAACGGATTCGATGTGTTTGTTCATCTCGTCCGGCGAAATGACAACGCACGGGCGTGTATTTTTGGCATCATCGGCGGAATTTGCGTCCAGATTAAAAAGATAAATTTCAAATCGTTTTACCATCGCCAATTCTCCTTTTCAAATCTATTTGCCGAATCTTCGATAATCATTTCATCGCCGTCATTTTCCGACATTTCCTTAAATGCTTCAGACCAATTACTTCTCGGCTTGCTCGAAGATTTTATCAGCAAACCTTCATTCGTTACTTCAAGTTCAACCTCGCCGTCCAGATTGCTCTGTTCAAGCATTGGTTTCGGGATTCGGATGCCTTTTGAATTTCCGATCTTTATTATCTGCGTTTTCATAAAAAATAGTGTAACTACATCGTAATTACACTGTCAATCGGCAGAGTTATTATCGGGTTAATTTTATAAACAACTAATCCTATGCTGAACCTGATCTTTTATTCAAATAACTTCTGGCAGAAGAATCTTCGTTTTGTTAGAATTAGAAAAACAGGAATAAAATCTGATATAAATGTAATTATAGAATTTAGAAACAAAACCAGATAAAAAATCAATTTACAATTCAAGAGAGGAAAAACATTATGAAATACACGATCTTTTTGCTATTAGCCGCGTTAGTTTTCGTTGGCAGCCCGGAAACCGTCAATGCTCAGGATTCTATGGACAAGAAAGAAACGTCTATGGAGAAAAAAGAAATGTCTATGGACAAAAAGGAAGCGATGAAGTTTCCCGGAATCCAAAAAAGTCCGACCGATATTTCCTATATGCGTGCCGCACAAAAAGGTCCGGTTCATGCAAAAGTTATTTACAGCCGTCCGTATAAAAATGAACGGGTGATTTTCGGCGAACTTGTTCCTTACGGAAAAGTCTGGCGAACAGGAGCTGACGAAGCTACAGAAATCACTTTTTATAAAGACGTAATGTTTGGCGGCAAAGATGTCAAAGCCGGAACATATGCTATGTTTACCGTTCCGAATAAAGATTCTTGGGATATTATCCTAAACAAGGATTTGCATCAGTGGGGAGCATTTACCTATGACGACAAAATGGATGTCGTCAGAGTCAAAGCAACACCCAAAATGATGGACGACGCAGTTGAGAATTTCTCGATCATTTTTGATGATAAAAATATGATCTTGGCGTGGGACAAAACAATGGTCGCCGTTCCGGTTATGGTCAAATAAATTAAAAAATAATCAGATAATAAAATCCGCATAGCAAAATTAATTATTGTTATGCGGATTTTTTTCTTGTTAATAAAATTATCGAACTATCAAATAATGCCGAAGGCATACCGCAAATTAGCCTGTGGTGAAACCACAGGAATATCAAATCAGCAATTCACACTCTGAAAGAGTGTCGAAAATATCACCACAAATATTTTTCGTCATAATCAACATCCGCCTTTTCCAATATATTCAAGTATTCCTCTTGAAAATCTAATTTCTTGTGATGAATTTCCTGTCGCAAAATATATTTTTTAACCTGTTCAATTTGCGAAATCCCAACCGTAAATGCTCCGTAACCCGTTTGCCACGCAAAAATCTTTTCACCAATTTCTGTATGAACCCATTTTGATGATGCAACTTTTATATTTTTGACAACATTTGAGAGTTGGTGTGTTGCACGAAGTCCGATCAATAAATGAACGTGGTCAGCAATTCCACCAATCGCTTCGGGAATTCCGCCTTCGGTTTTTACACAACCGCCGAGATATGCGTGGAGGTGTTTTCGCCAATCGTCTTTAATAAACGGTCTTCGCTCTTTTGTGCTGAAGACTATATGGTAATGGAGAGATAAATGTGTTGAAGGCATTTTCTTTGCATCGTTCTTTCAGAACGGAAATCATTTAATGATGTATTCCTGTGGTTTTACCACAGGCTAATTTGCGATGTTCCTTCGGAACAGAGAGTTAAAATCAAGATAGATTAAAGTTAAAGCCAAAATGATTCTCATTCAAAATCATTCTGGTTTTTGATTTCTTTTTATTCGCGTCCTTTCGCGTTTATTCGCGGGCAAATTCTTCTCTTTATTCCGCTTTAATTCTTTCCAAACCGTTCATAAATGGTCGCAAAATTTCTGGAATAACAATACTTCCGTCGGCTTGCTGAAAGTTTTCCAGAATTGCGATCCATGTTCGCCCAACGGCTAAACCCGAACCATTTAAAGTGTGTGCAAATTCCGGTTTTGCTCCGCCCGCACGTCGGAAACGTAGGTTCATACGGCGTGCTTGAAAATCTCCGAAGTTTGAGCAGCTTGAGATTTCGCGGTAAGTTTCCTGTGACGGCAGCCAGACTTCGAGATCATAAGTTTTGTGCGAACCGAAACCGAGATCGCCGGTTGATAAAACCACTTTGCGATACGGCAATTCGAGCATCTGCAAAATTGTTTCGGCATTTTCGGTTAATTTTTCGTGTTCTTCTTCAGAATTTTCGGGCAGACAATACTTAACCAATTCAACTTTTTCAAACTGATGCTGACGAATCAAACCGCGTGTGTCGCGTCCGTAGCTTCCCGCTTCGGAGCGAAAACACGGCGTGTAAGCCGTCCATTTCATCGGCAAATCTTTGGCATCGAGAATTTCGTCCGCATAATAATTCGTAACCGGAACTTCCGCCGTCGGAATCAAATATAAGTTTCGATCATCGCGTAATTTGAATAGATCATCTTCAAATTTCGGCAAGTTTGAAGTTCCGAAAAGTGCTTTATCATTGACGATAAAAGGCGGCAGAGTTTCCTTATAACCGTGCTGTTCGGTGTGAACTTCGAGCATAAAATTTATCAATGCTCGTTCTAATCTCGCACCTTTTCCATTCAAAATCGCAAATCTCGCACCGGCAATTTTCGTCGCCCGTTCCAAATCCAAAATGCCCAGACTTTCGCCGAGATCAACGTGGTCTTTAACTTCAAAATCAAATTCACGCGGCTTGCCCCAACGGCTTATTTCTTTGTTGTCCGATTCATCCGTGCCGACCGGAACATCATCCGCCGGAATATTCGGCAAACCCGCCAGAAGCTCGTCCATTTTCGTTTCAACTTTGGTTCGCTTTTGTTCAAGTTCCTGCTGCTTTTCTTTTAGTCCCGCAACATCCAGTTTTTTTGCTTCGGCTTCATCCGGTTTGCCCGCCTGCATCAACGCACCGATTTCTTTGCTCGACAAGTTTCGCTGTTGATTTATCTGATCCGCCTCAGTGATAACTTCCCGTCGCTCTTTATCGAGTTCAACAAAAGTTTCTAAAGCGTCCGTTTCAAAATGACGTTTCTCAAATGCCTCGCGGACGGTTTCCAAATTCTCTCTGACAAAATGTAGGTCTAACATAATTACTTTCTCGATATTTGTTTCTATTAGGCTATTGTCTTAAAATCTCTTTTTCGCTTATTGCTAAACAAAACTTGAATTTAACAAAGATATTATGACAAATAAAATTCGTAAAGCAGTTTTTCCCGCCGCCGGTTTGGGAACAAGATTTCTGCCAGCCACAAAATCATCACCGAAAGAAATGCTTCCGCTGGTTGATAAACCTCTGATTCAATATTCGGTTGAAGAAGCGGTTGCGTCGGGAATCGAATCAATTTTGATCGTGACGGGACGCGACAAAGCTCCGATTGAAAATCATTTTGATATTTCTTACGAACTCGAAAAAATCCTTCAGGAAAAAGGCAAGGATGAGATGTTCAAAATGGTTCGGGACATCGCCAATATCGTTAGAATTTCTTATACACGGCAGCAACAGGCACTCGGACTCGGACACGCAATTTATCAGGCGAAGGATTTTTCCGAGAATGAACCTTTTGCAGTTTTGCTTGCCGATGATGTCGTTGACGCGGAAAAACCTGCCTTGCAGCAAATGGTTGAAGCATACGAAAAATACGAAGCTCCGATCATCGCCACCATGCAAATTGAAGGCGAAGCAATTTCTCGTTTCGGTGTTATCGAAGCGGACGAAACGGAAGATGCCAATATTTTTAAGATCAAAGATATGGTCGAAAAACCCGCGTTTGAAGATGCTCCTTCCGACCTTGCGATCATCGGACGATATATTCTGACACCCGATGTTTTCGATGCCATCGAACGAACCGAAAAAGGTGCGGGCGGCGAAATTCAAATTACCGATGCAATGCGTCTGATGCTTAATGAAGGTAAGGATTTTTACGCCGTAAAACTCGAAGGCACACGCCACGATGCGGGCGATAAATTGGGATTTTTGATTGCCACGGTTGAATTTGCTTTAAAACGTGAAGATTTAGGTGAAGATTTTCGTAAATACTTGAAATCATTAAATTTGAATGATGAAAACAAATCTAAATAGAAGTTACGCAGTTGAATAATATAAAATGACACAATTGTTAATTACCTCAAATGCAGAAACCCGCACGAAGTAAGGGTGCTAAAGTTGGACACCCTTACTTCGTGCGGGTTTCTGCAAAAGTCAACCATTATTATTTTTATTGATGATTTTCACTTAATCTCATTTCAACTGCGTAACTTCTAAAACTCTTTACGATTTCCAGATAAGTTTTATTTCTGGATCAAATAATTTTTTGCAACTTCTTCAAATTTCTTTACTTGCTCATCAATCCAATTTCCATCTTTGCCCAATTCATCCGCCATAATTTCTGCAACTTTCCGCGAAATCTTAATCGCCGCTTTTGCATCCAAAAACAAAATTCTTGTCCGCCGTGCCAAAACATCTTCGACGGTTCGAGCCATTTCATTCCTGACCGAATTTACAACATCGGCTTGTTTATATGGAAAATCTTCGTGAAGTTTTTTGGCAAATTGCAGATTTTCCTGAATAATTTCAGCGACTTTTTTTAACTGTTCATTTTTAATTTTTAATTCTTTCGTAACGCATTTTTTATCGGGCAAATCCGTGATTTCAATTGCTTTGTTTACTGCGTCTTCCGCCATATTTCGATATGTCGTCCATTTTCCGCCTGTCAATGTGAGCAAATCTGCATCGTCAATTTCAATCGTATGATCGCGGGAAAGTTTGGTGGTATTTTTTGCATCGGAGGATTTTACAAGCGGACGTATGCCGACAAAAACGCTTAAAATATCTTCTCTTTGCGGAGGTTTTGCCAAGTAATTTTGGCAAGTATTTAAGATAAATTCGATCTCTTCTTCAAGTGGTTTCGGTTCGAGAGTCGTGTTTTCAATCGGTGTATCGGTTGTGCCGACAATCATTTTTCCATTCCAGGGAATTATGAATAAAACTCTTCCATCAGAAGTTTTCGGAATCATAATTGCATCTTCACCGCCCAAAAATGACTCATCAAAAACAAGATGAATTCCCTGACTCGAGCGAATTATTTTGGCTGAATTTTTATCGGAAAATTTGCGGACTTCGTCGGTGAATGCTCCCGTTGCATTAATTACAACTTTTGCTTTGATGCTGAATAATTCACCCGTTTCGGTGTCCTCAAAATTTACTCCATTAATTTTTCCCTTTACATTTTTCGTTAAACCGAAAACTCTCGCATAATTTAAAAGACAAGCATTATTTTCCGATGCATTTAAAGCCAGATCAATCAAAAGCCGTGCATCATCAAATTGCCCGTCAAAGTAAATTATTCCGCCCGAAAGATTCTCCTGTTTTATGTTTGAAAGTTTTTCGAGCGTTTCCTTTTTCGATAAAACTTTTGATTTTCCAAAACTATATTTTCCTGAAAGAAAATCGTAAATTTTAAGTCCCGCACCAAAGTAAAATTTTTGCCAAAAACTATAAGAAGGAATAATGAATGCTTGTGAATGAACAATATGCGGAGCATTCTGTTTTAAAATCCCGCGTTCTTTCAAAGCTTCCCGAACAAGTGAAATATTTCCTTGTTCAAGATAACGAACTCCGCCGTGAACAAGTTTTGTTGAACGGCTCGAAGTTCCTTTTCCAAAATCGCTCTGTTCAAGAAGCAAAACATCAAAACCACGCGAAGCCGCATCAACCGCACATCCGACACCGCTTGCACCGCCGCCGATGATAATTATGTCAAAGGGGTTTTGGCGTAGTTTTACGCGAGTTAGCATTTTATCTCGCTGCATAAAAGTAAATTAAAATTCGTTATTTTCGGACTACCCCGCAGCAAGCTGACGGGGCATTCGCCCGAAAATTAGTCGGTCAAAGCACCGACTACCACGAATTTTCTAAGAACAAAGAACTGTCGCCCTT
>JALZKH010000070.1 GCA_030859345.1 Acidobacteriota bacterium
CGGCGTGCCCCGGACAATCCACGTGAGCATAATGACGATTGTCCGTCTCATATTCCACGTGAGCGGTGGCAATCGTTATCCCGCGGGCTTTTTCTTCCGGTGCATTATCAATCGAATCAAACGCCCGCACATTGATCTTCGGATTATTCTTCGCCAACACCGTCGTGATCGCCGCCGTTAACGTCGTTTTGCCGTGATCGACGTGTCCGATCGTCCCAATGTTCACATGCGGTTTGCTTCTGTCAAACTTCTCTTTGCTCATTTTCTAATTATTCTCCTAATCGAATTCACTAAAAATCTTTTATTTAACTACTAACACTGGCTCCCTGAACTTTTGCGATAATTTCTTCTGCAACATTGTTCGGTGCCTTGTCATAACGCTCAAAGTGCATTGAAGATGTTGCACGTCCCTGAGTTGAAGAACGCAAATCGGTTGTATATCCGAACATTTCCGAAAGCGGAACAAACGCCGTGATAACAGTAGCATTGCCCGGACGGGGTTCCATTTTTTCAATTTGTCCGCGTCTTCTGTTCAAATCGCCGTTGACCGCTCCCATATATTCTTCGGGAGTAACGACCTCAACTTTCATAATCGGCTCAAGCAAAACAGGTTTCGCTTTTTTAACCGCATTTTGAAATGCCAAACTTCCGGCAATTTGAAATGCACGTTCATCCGAATCAACCTCGTGGAACGAACCGAATGTTAATGTTGCTTTAATATCAACCAACTCATATCCGGCAACAACTCCACGCTGCATTGCGTCTTTAACTCCGTTTTCAACCGGTCTGATAAACTGTCTCGGAATTGCACCGCCTTTAATTTGATCTTCAAAGACAAATTCTTCGCCCGGTGCAGGTTCGATAGTTAATTCAACGTGTGCAAATTGTCCACGACCACCTGATTGTTTCTTAAATATTTCTTTACCTTCGGCAGTTGTCGTAATCGTTTCACGATAAGCAACCTGCGGTTTACCGACTCCGGCTTCAACACCGAATTCGCGTTTCATACGGTCAACAATAATATCCAAGTGCAGTTCGCCCATTCCGGCGATAATCGTTTGACCTGTTTCGTGATCGGTTGAAACCTGGAAACTCGGATCTTCCTGAGCCAGACGACTGAGTGCAACACCCATTTTATCTTGATCAGCACGGGTTTTCGGTTCAACTGCAACCTGAACGACCGGAACAGGAAAATCAATTGATTCGAGAATAATCAAATCATCCGCACTACAAACCGTATCGCCGGTGGTTACGTTTTTCATACCGCCGATAGCGATAATTTCACCTGCCGAAGCCTTTTCGATGTCTTCGCGTTTGTTGGCGTGCATCCGCATAATTCGTCCGACACGCTCTTTATTATTCCTTTTCGCCGTATTAATAACGTAAGAACCCGCTTCAACCGTTCCGCTGTAAACTCTGACAAACGCAAGTTGTCCCAAGTGCTTATCAGCCATCAGTTTGAAAACCAAACCTGCAAACGGTGCGTCCTCATCGGCTTCGCGTGTTTCGGTTTCTTCGGTGTCGGGATCGTAACCTTCGATTGCTTTAACTTCCAAAGGACTCGGTAAATAATCAACCACTGCATCGAGCAATGTTTGCACACCTTTATTTTTAAAAGCCGTTCCCATTACAACGGGAACAATTTTCAAACTCAAAGTTCCACGGCGAAGTGCCGCACGAATTTCATCTTCGGTAACTTCTTCTCCTTCCAAGTATTTCTCCATCAAATGGTCATCAATACTCGAAACTGCTTCGATCATTTTCTCGCGTTCTTCTTCGGCTTTTGCTTGAAGTTCAGCAGGAATTTCCTTAACTTCATATTCAGCACCTTTGGTTTCATCGTTCCAAATGATTGCTTTCATCGTAACCAGATCAACTACACCTAAGAAGTGATCTTCCGCACCGATCGGAATCTGCAAAGCAATCGCATTTGCTCCGAGTCTTTCTTCGATTGATTTGAATGAACGATCAAACGAAGCTCCGGCTCTGTCTAATTTATTAATAAAACAAATTCGCGGAACTCTGTATTTATCGGCTTGTCTCCAAACAGTTTCCGATTGCGGTTCAACACCAGCCACACCGTCAAATACGGCAACCGCACCGTCAAGCACACGAAGCGAACGCTCGACTTCCATCGTAAAATCAACGTGACCGGGTGTATCAATAATATTAACTCTGTATTCAATATCGTTCCGTGTCCAATAACAGGTCGTTGCCGCCGAAGTAATCGTAATTCCGCGTTCCTGTTCCTGTTCCATCCAGTCCATTGTGGCTGCACCATCGTGAACTTCACCGATCTTGTGAGAAACACCCGTATAAAACAGGACACGCTCCGTTGTCGTGGTTTTACCCGCGTCAATATGAGCCATAATCCCGATGTTTCTAAATTTGTCTAATGTAATCTTTGACATTTTCTTAACTCGTAAAATGTAAATGGTAAATTGTTTTTCAAGATTTTCAGAAATCCACTAACAACTTTTGATTAACCATTTACTAAATCTTAAAATCTGTAATGTGCAAACGCTTTGTTTGCATCCGCCATACGGTGGACATCTTCTTTCTTTTTAACCGAACCGCCGCGATTATTTCCCGCATCAAGCAATTCCCCGACCAATCTGTCCTGCATCGTTTTTTCGCTTCGTCCGCGTGCGGAGTTAACAATCCAGCGAATCGCCAAAGTGTTGCGGCGATCTCTGGTAACTTCCAACGGAACTTGGTATGTTGCACCACCGATACGCCTTGATTTTACTTCCAAACCGGGAGCAACATTATCAAGTGCGGCTTTAAATATTTTCAAAGGTTCTTCATTCGTCTTTTCACTGATCTGCTCCATCGCACCGTAGAAAATCTTTTCAGCAACTGACTTTTTACCGGTCATCATAAGTCCGTTTATAAACTTCGTTACAACTTTGCTGTTAAAAATCGGATCGGGCAAAACATCTCTTTTCTCTGCAACTCTTCTTCTTGGCATAACTTTTTAAGTGGTAAGTGATAAGTGGTAAGTGGTAAGTTGCTTCTTTCTGCAATCTGCCAACTGCTACCGCCTACTGCCTTACTTATTCCCCTTAGGTCTTTTCGCTCCGTATTTCGAACGCGATTGATTTCTATTTTCAACACCGGAAGCATCTAGCGTTCCGCGAATAACGTGATAACGCACACCCGGCAAATCCTTCACACGACCACCGCGAATCAAAACGATTGAGTGTTCCTGCAAATTATGTCCGATGCCCGGAATATAAGTTGTAACCTCAATTCCATTGGTTAAGCGAACACGGGCAACTTTGCGAAGTGCCGAATTCGGCTTTTTCGGTGTCGCCGTATAAACACGGGTGCAAACCCCACGTTTCTGCGGACTTTTCTGCAAAGCCGGACTCGCCGTTTTATCCTTAATAACTTTGCGACCTTTGCGAACTAACTGGTTGATCGTTGGCATATTTTCTCATCGCCTTTTTTCAGGCATTTCTAACAATAAAATTCTATTTAAAGCAAAAAGTATCCCGTAACCTGCCTCTTACCGAATTAAATTCGGCAGTTAGCACAAGTGGCTACGTTTGTTTAAGTTGTTTGCTAAAACTTTATATATAATCAGGAACTTTTTCTAAAACGCAGGCAATTTAACTATCACAAAAAATTCCCTCTTCTCAACTTTTCTGTAGCGTGGCTATTTTTATAGATAAGCAGCCTTCGCTGTTATGTTTTCCGCTAAACGCTGGAACAAATTATAAAATTCATTGACGCTTGGTTTTACGCTACAATATTTGTTGGTATGTTCGATAATTTATATCAAACATCCTGCATTTTCAATTCAAACTAAAAAACTTACGTTTAACAGTCCGAGCCAGACATTTGTCCGAAACTTTAGAATATAGTGATTTCTAAAAACTTTGTCAAGGCGAGATTAGCAAAATAATCAAATGTTCTTAGAAAAATAAAAGTCATCGTAATTCTACGATAGACTTTTATTTTTCTAATTAGCAATTCGTCTAAATTCTCTTAAACTTTATTTTTCTACTCACAAGTAGATGTCTGATAGAAGACAGTTACGTCTCCCCAATCACATCCTCCGTAACTTCCTCCGCAGGAAACCGTCTGATCCCCGTCTTTGCCATTACAACTATAAGTATAGTCTATATTGTAGCATTCGCCATTTGAAGTTCCAGAAGATGAAAATGTGCAAGCCGCAGTTGCTGTTTGAACTATAGGAAAAAGCAAAAGTGCTTGAGAAAGGGCAAAACATAGTAAAAACTTTTTCATTTGTTTAAACCTCCTTCACTATTTTTTCTAATTCCTTTGATCAATCTTCTAGTCTGCAATTCACCTAAAAGAGAACTAGCCCCAGTCATCTTTTTCAATCCCATTGATTCTATTCCAAGCTGTTCGGGTTGCTTCAGAATCTCACCATCTTTGCTAATAGTTTTAGATAAGTATTGCTCACCGTTTTTAAGTAAGCTAATTTTTGTTCCTTGCTTTACGTTTAACAAAACTAATAAACTTTTTCCATTGTTTGAATTTAGTTCATCCAATTTGTTTAAGTTAATTCTTTCGTTCATTAAAACTATTGATTCATCACTCAAATTAACTACGCTGTCAATTAAAGTTTGACTTCCCATCTTGCTATCTTTCCAAGTAACTAATCCTATTATTAATGACTCACTATCACCATCTCTCACAGGTATTACTCCAACTACAATATCTTTAGTCAAAAAGGAATCTGGTAAATTTAATACAAGATTTTTATCATTTGACTGTATTCGATGTTTTTTAGGCGACCATGAAATAGATGTATCATTACCACTTTTTTGCTTCTCTTGACTTATAGCAGGCAAATTAAAAATGACTGTTGTGCTAACAAGAGTTACCACAACAAATGCAAGAACACTTAGCTTTGAATTTATTCCTTTCATTTTTGTACTCTATATTTTCTTGTTTTGGAAATAAGTAATCATCCACTATTTTCATAACCAACTTTTAGATAAGTTACGATAGTTTGATAGTTCTAGAATACTTCTTGGCTGATTTTGAATCAACGATTGTTTCTTGACAAAACCTGTTTTTTTTTTGGCGGATTCTGTCACTTAATTATCTTTAGAGTTTTCCAATTCATATTTTCTCCAATAATTTTTACGATATTGAGTTGGGGTTACACCAAATTTTTTCTTGAAATCACGAGTGAAGTGGCTATCGTTTATCATCCCAATTTCCACTCCGATTTGCTTTAAACGTAAAAAAGTGTTTTCCAAGAGGTCACTTGCTTTCTCTAAACGCAACTCTCGCAAATAGCAAATCGGTGGTATTCCAATATTCGCTTTAAAGAGTTTTTGTAAATGTGACGGGGATAATTCAACGGCTTCTGCCATTTCTTCAACTGTCCAATGATGTTGAAGATTCTCAATAAATTGTTTCTTAAGAAATAAAATTCTTCCATCCATTATAAGTGTTACTCCTTATATGTATATGTAAAAAGTAACTGAAACCGTATCACAGTTAGTTGTAATTGACCTAATTTTTTGATTAAATCATTTGCTTATTTTGAAACATTATTTTAAGAGGCATTTATGAGTGATAATTATTCGACGACGTTTGAGAAATATTTAAATCAATTCAGCGAAAACCAATGGCTGGAAACTTTAGATAGAATCGCAGGCGAGATTCACGAAGTTGACCGCAACGCGACGCAGGTTTGGTTTCGGTTTTATCCGCTTTCGCTTTACAGATATTTGCAGCGTGCGGAAGATTTGGAAGCGACCTTGCACGGGTTTGTAATGCAGGGCGATTACGAATTGAAAACGCAGATTGATTCGTCGCACAAGTTTTTGTGGGGACATCGTTTCTGGGCGGAAGCTAAAAAAGCGATTATCGAGCGGGCGAATTCGTTTGACGCGGACAAAATGGATTTGGCGAATGAGATTCGCACGATTGCAAAATCGGCGGCGGATTCTGTTAAGAAAGATTCGTCTTTGCTTATGGGAATTACGGCGGTTGGTCTGATGACGCTTGTGCAGGCGGGACTCGAAGCATTTAAAGCGAGCAAAGGCGAAGTTGCAAAACCGAGCGGACTTTTGAAGAAATCGCCCGAAAAGGTTTTGGAAGAACGTGCGAAGGAAAAAAGTCAGGGAATCTTGGGCTTTTTGAAAACCATTAACAAAAATTATCAGGTTACTTGGGATGAAACCCAACCAAAAGCAAAATTTGACATAATCCACAACGAAGAACTCGCTTCGGGGGCGGCACGCGATCAGTCGCAGAATTGGCTCGAAATAGATGAACGTCGCGGTGAAGGCGTAATTCCCGTCGAATGCCGTTCGGCAGCTTGCGGAACTTGTTGGGTCGGCATTGTCGGCGGACAGGAAAATCTCGCCGACGTGCAAAGACTCGAACGCAAACAGATGAAAGTTTTCGGTTATAAACAAGGCGACGAAGCCAAACCGCTTATGCGTCTGGCGTGTCAGGCACAAGCGGAAGGTTCGGTTTCAATCGTCATCCCGCCCTGGAACGGAGTTTTCGGCAAAAAAATTTACGGAGTTGAAAAAATTGAATTGAAACCGGCAACAACTTCAGCTCAAAAACTTCGGGACACTATTAATGATGTTTTAACAGTCAAAGAATAATTTTTAGCCACAGAGGATACAGAGCGAATACAGAGTTTTATTTTCATATCAAAAATCTCTCTTTGTTTTCTCAGTGTCCTCTGTGGCTAAAAAAAAAATTAAAGTGGAAAAGCCAACCAACACACAAAACTTTCCGCCGATTCTTCTTATCCTGTTTGCCGTTCTGCTCTGGTCAACCGGCGGACTTTTTATCAAACTCACCACGCTCAACGCCATTCACGTAAATTTCGGACGGGCATTTTTTGCGGCAATCGTCGTCGGCGTTTTTATCGCATTCCGCAGACAATTAAAATTCGATTGGTTTATTATTTTCGTTTCCATATTCTATGCTGCAACTCTGACATCTTTCGTTTACGCCAACAAAAACACAACCGCCGCCAACGCGATTTTTCTGCAATACACCGCACCCGTTTACATTTTAATTTTTGCACCGCTGATATTAAAGGAAAAATTTCGCGTAACGGATTTAATTACGGTTGTCGTCTGTCTTGCCGGGATGAGTTTGTTTTTTCTCGAAGAGGCTAATGCACAAAATGTTTTGGCAACAAATATTTTTGCCGGAAACATCGCGGGTTTAGTTTCGGGAGTTTGTTTGGGACTTTATTTTGTTTTATTACGGCATCCGCGTTCACTGCAATTCAATCCCGCACTTTCGGTTTTTTACGGCAATATAATTATCATAATTTTTATGCTGCCGTTCATTTTATTTAATCCGCAAGTTCCGACAACTTTGGATATTTTGGCAATTTCTTATCTCGGTATTTTCCAAATCGGTCTGGCTTATATTTTATTTACATACGGCTTGGCAAAAGGTGTTCGTTCCTTGGACGCAAGCATAATCGGCTTTGTCGAACCGCTTTTAAATCCCGTTTGGGTATTTTTATTTATCAAAGAAACGCCTTCAAAATGGGCAATTATCGGCGGAATTATTATAATTGGTGCGATAGTTTTCCATACTTTACTGCAACAAAAAGCAAAAAGAAGAAAATCAACCACAAAGGAACACGAAGATTTCACGAAGATTTCCTGATAGTTTGTAACAACTTTATAAAATACTTCCTAATCTTTTACTTAGTGTTTTCTTCGTGTTTCTTCGTGGTTTAAATTTTAATGGCAGTTAATAATCCAATTTATGCAATCGCCGGACCGACCGCTTCGGGCAAAACCGAACTCGGTGTCGAACTGGCTTTGCGGCTCGGTAACGGCGAAATAATAAATTGCGATTCGGTGCAGATTTATCAGGAAATCCAGATCGCCACGGCAAAACCGACGGCGGAGGAAATGAAAGGCGTTCTGCATCATTTGATCGGATATGTTTCGCCCGAAATAAATTATACGGCTGACGATTGGGCAAATGATGCGGGCAAGAAAATTATTGAAATCGAATCGCGTGCAAATATTCCGATTCTTGTCGGCGGAACGGGTTTCTATTTACAGACATTGCGTGAGCCTTTGGTTGAAACTCCGAAAACCGACAAAAAACTGCGTGAAAGACTTAATAAAATCCGCGAAAAAAAAGGTGCGGAACATCTGCATAAAATCCTGCAAAGAGTTGACAAAAAATCTGCCGACAAAAATTTTCCGAAAGATTATCCGCGTGTCCAGAGAGCTTTGGAAGTCTATTTTCAAACAGGCGAAAAGTTCTCAGAACTCCAGCCGAAACGAAAAAAACAGCCCGAATTTGCAGAACGGATAAAAGTTTTTGTGCTCAAACCGCCGCGTGATATTTTGTATGAAAGAATTAATGAACGTGCGAAAAGGCATTTTAGAAACGGATTGGTCGAAGAAGTTAAAATGCTGTTGGAAAAAGGCTTAAGCGATAAAAAAAACGCTCTCGGATCGCACGGTTATCGAAGGGTTTGCGAATATTTACATGGCGAGCGAACTATCGAAAGTGCAATTGAAAAAACTCAGCAAGACGTGAGAAATTATGCCAAAAGACAATTTAGCTGGTTTCGGCGTGAAAAAGATGTAATCTGGCTCGAAGGTTTTGGAAATGAAAAAGCTACACAGGAAAAACTTTGGGAAATGCTTGAATTAAAATAGTTTATATCTTGTCAGAAAAATTAAATCTGCTATAATCCAATTTATAGTTTTAACATCAAATAAACAGAGGGGAAAAGTAATGGACAAGCAAACTACCCAGAACATTCAAGACGGATTTTTAAACAATGCCCGACGCGAAAAATCAACCATAGATTTTCAACTAATGAATGGCGGACAGCTTTCGGGCAAAATAAAAAGTTTCGATAAATTTTCCGTCATGATTGATGTTGAAGGGCAGGAATTCTTACTTTTCAAACACGCGATTTCCACAATTTCCATTGAAAAAACCGAAAATAAAACTGACACCGGCGGCATACAGGTAAAATATCTTGGGCGGAAAACTGATAACACTTGAAGGAATTGACGGCAGCGGCAAATCTACTCAACTGCGTATGCTTTCCGGCGAACTGCGTTTGCTTGAATACGACGTTTTGACCACGATGGAACCCGGCGGAACTCCGCTTGGTCGCCGTTTGCGTGAAGCGTTTTTGGAAACCGAAGAAACTGTCGCTCCGCGTGCCGAACTTTTATTATTTGCCGCAGACCGTTCTCAGCACGTCGAATTTCTCATCAAACCCGCATTAGCAGAAGGAAAAATCGTTATTTCAGACCGCTACGCCGATGCGACTTTTGCATATCAAGGTGCGGGACGCGGATTTCCCGTGCAAATAATCAATCAGATCATCAAAATCGCAACCGACGGATTAAAACCCGATCTGACATTATTTTTTGATCTGCCGGTTGAAAAGGCAATCGCACGAACAAAAGCGGATTGCGATCAGAACAGAATGAATAATCGTATGGATTCGGAAAAGACGGAATTTTATCATCGCGTCAGAAATGCTTATCTGCAACTTGCCGAAAAAGAAAAAAAACGCTTTCGCATAATTAATGCCGATGATTCGATTGAAGAAATTCATAAAAAAGTGGTTGAAATTGTTACGAATTTTTTAGAAAAATAAGATTTATGTTCGAGAATCTCATTGGAAATAATCCGAATAAAGAAATTTTTCGGCGTTTGGTCAAAACAGACCGGATTCCGCATTCCCTGCTTTTTGTCGGGAAAGACGGAATCGGAAAAAAACAGTTCGCATTGGAAATTGCAAAATCTTTTGTTTGCCAAAACCCGAAAGAATTCGGAGCGTGTAATGATTGCAAAAATTGTCGGCGGGCGGAAAAATTTAATTTCCCAAAACCCGACGCTAAAAAAGAAGAATACGAGCAAGTTTTCTTCAGCGAACATTCCGATATTGGAATGGTGATTCCTTATAAAAATTCTATTTTAGTTAATTCAATCCGTGATCTGGAAAAAGAAGCAAATTTCCGTCCATATGAAGCAAAAGTCCGAATCTTTATTATTGATGATGCCGAAAAATTAAGCACCTCGATTGACAATGCCGCCAACGCACTTTTGAAAACTTTAGAAGAACCATCTGAAACAACCTATATTTTCCTGATAACTTCGCGTCCGTCTTCGCTTTTACCGACAATTCTTTCCCGCTGTCAAACAATTCATTTTGCTCCGATTGATTCGAGCAAAATAGAAGAACATTTAATAAACAATGAAAAAATTTCATCCGAAGACGCAAAATTAACTGCAAAAATTTCACGTGGAAGCATCGGAACGGCTTTGGAAACCAACTTAGAAAAATATCGTGAGCGGCGAAAGAAAATGATTGGAGTTCTCGAAAGTTTGAGTTTGCAAAAAGGCTTTTCAAATCTTTTGCGAACCGCCGAAGATTTAAGTGATGCAAAAAACAAGGATTATTACGAAAAAACTCTGGAGATATTGCAAACTCTGATTCATGACATTTTAACAATTCAAAATAATCCGAATAGCGAGATTATAAATTTTGATTTAACAGCAGATTTAACGAAACTTTCAAAATATATCAACCACAAAACGCTTTCAAATTGGCTTTTGGAAATTGAAAATCTGCGGGAGAATCTGAATTCAAACCTCAATCGAAAAATCGCCACCAACGCACTTTTTATGAAAATGGCAAAATAATTTTTAATTTTCGGGAACAAATCTGAAAAATCGGTGTCTAATTTGTAAAAGTTATTTTAAAAGTCCGATAGTCCGATAGTCCGATTAGTTTGTCGAAGTTTATCGCCTAAATTTTATGCGACATATCAAGATTTTTTCAGCGGGAAAACACCAAACTGAAGTTTGTTGAACTGTTGAACTTTGTTAGACTTTTCAAGTAACTTCAAAAAAATAATTTTAAAGAGAGGTGCAATATGCAAAACAGAAGTTTGTTAATCGTTTTATTAATCGTTGTTTTTGGTTTTTCAACCATTTTTGCTCAAAATCTAACTATGCCTGTGGCGAAACAAATATCCGTTGGCGTGATAAATGGCAAAGCGATAAGTTTACCGAAACCGATTTATCCAGCGGCGGCGAGAGCAATTAAAGCGACTGGTGCGGTAAATGTTCAGGTAGTGATTGATGAAGAAGGAAATGTCGAATCGGCAAATGCCGTTTCGGGACATCCACTTTTGAGAAGTGCTTCGGAAGAAGCGGCACGCGATGCTAAATTTAAACCAACCACACTTAGCGGTCAAAATGTAAAAGTTACGGGCGTAATCATTTATAATTTTGTCGGCGACAAAGGTTGGGAGTCATACGGATTGGATTTCGGCTTTGCAGAAAGCAATGGAATCAGAGGTGCGATAGACCTTCCCGGCAACTTTTCGGATGAAGAAAATCAGTTTAATCAACTCAGGCAAAGTTCTTTGGAAATACAAAAAACACAATTACCGATTGTCGCCGAATCCATCAAGGCAAAATTAAGTGCGAGAGATTCGTGGCTTTTTGAATACGGTGTTGTCAAAGCCAAAGTGCTTGGGAGTTTGAGTAATAAGGATGACAATCTTATAATTTCAAACTTAGCGGCATTTAAAAATTTAGCGGCAGACCCGACAAGTGAAGTGCCAACTTATCTGAAAAAGAAAGCGTCGAAGTTGGCGACATTTGCCGATAAGACGAGTTTGAGCGAAGACGATAAAATTTTAATCCAATATTATTTGTAAATGACCAACGAAAGTTTGTTAAATAACAAAATTTTGAGTTCGACAACGGAACGCATTTTAGCGGCGGCAGGGCTTTTTGTCTTTGCCGCCGGAAGTTTTTTTGTCGGATTTTTTAATCCTTCAACTGAGAGGTTCTTTCCGGCTTGTCCGCTTTTAGTAATGACTGGTTTTGCCTGTTCGGGTTGCGGTTTAACCCGTGGTTTTCACGCACTTTTTCACGGGGATATTTTAACCGCTTTGAGTTTTAATGCGTTGATTCCGATCTACGTTTTTTTGTTTTCGTATTTGGTTTTTTATTTATTGTCAGTCGTCATTAGAGGTCGCGGATTTGGTTTCAGGATTTTAACTCCTTGGACTTTGGGCATATTTTTAACCATTGCGTTGCTTTTCGGATTTATCAGAAATATTCCCGCTTATCCATTTTCAATTCTATTTCCATAAAACAAATCGACGGACGGCATTCCTGAAAAAACTGCCATCTGCCGTCCGCCATCTACTATCTGCTTTAAGTAATCTGCACGAGCGGTTTTTCTTCCACTAAAGACTTTGCGTTCTTTCCTTCCTTTCGCAATATCTCAACTTCTTTAACAAATTCTTCAACAATATCTTCACCAGAAACACGCCGCATCGGAACGCCGTCTTTGAAGATCATCCCGACCTGCCGCCCGAATGTTATGCCGAGTTGCGAATCGTGAGCTTCGCCCGGACCATTGACCGCACATCCCATGATTGAGAGATGAAGCGGTTCTTCGACGTGCTGCAAACGTCGTTCAACTTCCGTAACAATTCCGACAAAATCATCTACTGCCAGCCGTCCGCAAGTCGGACACGCGACAACCGTTACGCCTCTTTGACGCAGTTCCAAACTTTTCAAAATTTCCCAGCCAACACGAATTTCTTCATCGGGTTCTGCCGCCAAACTCACGCGGATCGTGTCGCCGATTCCGTCATAAAGCAGAACGCCTAACCCGATCGCAGATTTTATTGTCCCGCCGAATGGAGTTCCCGCTTCGGTTACGCCGAGATGCAACGGATAATTTACCTTTTCCGCCATCAAGCGATACGCTTCAATCGTGCGTTTTGCATCCGATGCTTTTAATGAAATCACGATGTCATTAAAATTTAAATCTTCCAAAATCCGAACGTGCCGCATTCCCGATTCGACCATTGCCTCGGGAGTTGCTGTGCCGTATTTTTCGAGTAAATCTTTTTCCAAAGAACCGCCATTAACACCAATTCTGATCGGAATGCCTTTTGCCTCGGTTGCTTTGACGACTTCCCGCACGCGGTCAATCGAACCGATATTTCCCGGATTAATCCGAAGTTTATCAATTCCCGCGTCCAACGCCTGTAAAGCTAATTTGTAATGAAAATGTATGTCGGCGACAATCGGGATTTTGACCTTTTTACGGATTTCGACCAACGCTTTTGCCGCTTCGGGATTCGGCACGGCAATACGAACAATTTCGCATCCGGCTTCGACCATTTTGTCCACCTGTGCAACGGTTTCATCAACATTTTCCGTGTCGGTTTTAGTCATTGACTGCACAACGACTGGAGCATCACCGCCGATCTGCACATTTCCGACCATTACTGGTTTTGATTTTCTACGCATTTAATTTAATTTTCACCACAGAGACACGAAGGACACGGAGTTCATAAAATAATTCAATTAAATCCTTTAAATAAACCTTAAAAATCTCCGTGTCCTCCGTGTCTCTGTGGTGAACTATTTTTTATCCAATTATCCTTGAAATATCAAAATATAAGACAACCACCATCAGAACCATAATTATTGCCAGTCCTGCCAGTTGAATTTTTTCCTTGATCGCCATTGAAAGCGTCATTCCGAACATTGCAAGCACGGCTTCGATTCCAAGCACGGCGATTTGTCCACCGTCCAGTAATGGAATTGGCAGAAGATTGAAAATACCCAAATTCAAGCTGATAACCATCAAAATTGGAAATAATCCTGCAAAACCGGCTTCGGTAACAATTTGTGAAATTATTTGAACGATACCGACAGGTCCCGCAATTCCGCCTTCTTTAACCGAGCGTTCACCTGCAAACATTTGTCCAAAGGCTTTTCCGGTTAGTCTTAAAATCCTCCAGTTCGCCTCAAAAGCATAGTTTATTGCTCCGCCGATTCCGACTGCATCACGGGATATTTGCGAATTGCTGCCAAGTGCCGCACCGATTTGATATGTTTTTTCACTAATTTTTTCGGCATTTAGTGTAAACTGTTTTTTCACACCATTTCTGTTTGCCACGATTTCAACAGGTTTTTCCTTTGAATCTAGGATAGTTTCAATCATCACACCACGATTCGGAATACTATTGCCATTTATTGATACTATCTCATCGCCTTTTTGCAGCCCTGCTTTAGCGGCAGGTTTTCCGGCAGACACATCCTTGATGACAACAGTTTCAACTTCATCTTTTGAATAAAGTCCCAAAGAACCAATCGCGTTTCCGTCCCGAACGATTTTATTCGGCGTAACCTTTAAATCAACCTGTGTGCCGTCTCGTTCAACCGTCATTGGAGTTTCTTTATCCGGCAGCAAAAACGTATCTTCCTGAATTCGCATCCAGGTCGGATTTTTAACGCCATCATACCCAATTATTCTATCGCCGATTTGAACTCCTGCTTTATCAGCCGCACTATTTTCTTTGATATGTCCGACAACGGGTGAAGGATCTGACGGAACTCCCTGAATCAATCCCATAGTAAAAGGAATTGCCAGAGCCAGAACGATATTCATAAACGGTCCGCCGATCATTACCAAAAACTTTTGCCATTTTGGACGCAATTCGTAAAGTTCGGATTCGGCAACTTCTTCGCCGTCGCTGCTTCCGCCTTCTAATGATGCGGTTGCTTCGTCGCCGTATAATTTGACATAAGCACCGAGCGGAATCGCACTGATTCTATAATCCGTATTTCCCTTCTTAAATCCCCAGATTCTTGGACCGATACCGAAAAATGAATACGCTTCAACCCGCATCCCCAAAAGTCTGGCGACAATAAAATGCCCGAATTCGTGGATGTTTATCGCCACACCGAGAACAAATACAACTGCTAAAATTACTAATAAAATATCTGGCATAAATTATAATTTCCTTCGATTTTTATAAACTGTTCATTTAGAAACAAAACTACACAACAAAGTTGCAATCTTTAAGTCTAAATCTTTTTGAATAACTTTTCCAATTTTACGGCAAAATATCCGCAATTTTTATTTTCGCTTTCGGATCGGCAAGCGGCGAAACCGAATCTTCTTCCGTAAAAATTGTTCGTTCCGAATAAATAAACCCGAGCTGTTTATCTTGTTTCGGTTTTCGATAAACTTCCAGACATCTACCGTTCAAATTCAAAATCCAATAATCTTTAATTTTATTCTCTGCGTAAAGACTCGCTTTTTTGTTACGGTCATAACTTAAAGTTGCATCAGAAACTTCGATAATTAATTCAGCTTTTTTAGGATGTGATTTGGCGTAATCTCTAATTTCACCTTTAACAATCGCTAAATCAGGTTCAGGCTCATTTGCTTTACCAAAACTTAACGGGAGTTGACTGCGAACAATGAAGTCTTTAGCAAAAAATTTCCTCAATTCACTATTTAGTAAAGATACGGAAGTTGCGTGAGGACTTTTCATCGGTGCCATTTCAATTATTTCTCCATCAATTAATTCAACTCTTTTTTCCTGAAAAAAACCCAGTTCCGCCAATTTATAATATTCATCTTTTGTCCAGCGATAAATTTTTACAGTTTCAACTTCCGAAGCATTTTCAGAATTGATATTTGTCAAAGGTATTTTAGAAGTTTGAATTTCAGTTGTTGTTTGCTGCATAAATTTTACCTCTCAAACCGCTGCGGCTTTTTCTTCCAAACACATTATAACCGATTTTCTCGCCTGCTCGTCAGCTTCTAAAACAATTTCCAAACTGTCAACATTTTTCGGCGTGTGGCTTTCGACTAATTTTTCATTTATCTGTGCGATTTCA
The DNA here is from genome assembly GCA_030859345.1 of Acidobacteriota bacterium. GTDB lineage: Bacteria > Acidobacteriota > Blastocatellia > Pyrinomonadales > Pyrinomonadaceae > Aridibacter. Next base: position 15,694 of record JALZKH010000070.1, read on the forward strand.
TTGAGTTTTATCTTTCCATCTAAAAACGCTTGAACAGCGATTTCATTTGAAGCATTTAAAACGGCGGGAGTCGTTCCGCCTTTTTTTAATGCTTTGTAGGCAATGGCGAGATTCGGGAATCGTTCAAAGTCGGGAGTTTCAAAGTTGAGTTCTGAAATCTTTGTAAAATCAAGCGGCGGCAGACAATTTTTTGAGCGTGTCGGATAGGTCAAAGCATATTGAATCGCGTGTTTCATATCGGTTACGCCGAGTTGGGCGATGATCGAGCCGTCAACCATTTCGACCATTGAATGAACCACCGATTGCGGATGAACGACCACGCCGATTTTCTCCGCACCAAAACCGAAAAGCCAATGAGCCTCGATAACTTCCAAGCCTTTATTCATCAAGGTTGCCGAATCAATCGTAATTTTATCGCCCATATCCCAAGTCGGATGATTTAAGGCTTCTTCTCGTGTGGCGTTTTCAATTTCTTCTTTCGTATTTGTCCGAAAAGGTCCGCCCGAAGCGGTTAAAATAAGTCTTTTGACTTCCGATATTTTCTCGCCCCGCAGACATTGATGCAGAGCATTATGTTCAGAATCAACCGGCAAAATCTCAACACCGTTTTTCTTGGCGGCATTGGTCATCAATTCGCCTGCCATTACTAAAGTTTCTTTATTGGCAAGAGCAATCGTTTTCCCCGCTTCAATCGCCCGCAAAGTCGGCACAAAACCGACTGCTCCGACGGTTGCCGAAACAACAATTTCCGCTTCCTCGTGAGTGGAAATTTCGATCAAACCTTTTTCACCCGTGACGATTTTCGGAGTTTTTGAGTAATTTTTAGAATGAAGTATTTGCAGGAGTTCTTCGGCATAATTTTCGTTTTCGCAGGAAACTATTTCGGGTTGAAATTTAATGATCTGTTCGGCGAAAACATTCATATTCCGCCCTGCTCCCATTGCAGCAACATTAATATCGCCGAGATGCTCGATGACTTTCAGAGTGTTGCATCCGATTGAGCCGGTTGAACCTAAGATTGAAATTTTGCGGGATTGCATAAATAAGACCGGGGAAATATTAACATATATAGATTTTGTTTAGAATTCGGTTTTAGAAAATTTCTAAAATTGCAGAGGATTTTTGTCGCGGATAAATGCCATGATCTCACCGCTTTTTTCGTGATCGTTCATCCACACTTTGAAATCCTTGATTTTCGTATAATCAACTTCACCGAATTTTTCTTTGTAAATATGTTCCAGAGTTTTGCGTGTTTCTTCCCGCTGAACTTCATCCTGCCAATGGTCTGTAAAAATTTTATTTAATTCATCGTGCAGATTCCTTTCTTTAAGCAAAGCCCATTCAGTATCATCAAGCCAGACTCCGCCGCAATTTCCGCAGCGGTCAATAGAAAATGACAAATTTCGTCCGACTTTGTATTTGATCAAAATTCGTCTGTCTTTCGGACAAAGTCTCGCCAGTTCAAATTCGGGAATTGTCATTTCCGCACTTTCTGAAGCAGGTAATTCCGGCAAAATTGCTCCGCGTAGTTCCAGCCACTTTTGATAATTTTCGCTCGAAATCCATTTGCCGTGACATTTTGAACAAACTTCCGCAAACAAATTCGGCTCAATTTCCTGCATTTCCAGACTTTCGTATTTACAAACCGGACAATTCATAGAATTTTAGATTTTGGATTTTGGATTTTGGATTTCAAGTTAAACCGAACTTAGACATCCAACATCTGAAATCTAACATTTACTTATGCTTTTCCGCAAATTCCTGCGGTGCGGACAATGGATGCGTTTTTTCTTTCCCTTCCAACTTTTTCTCTTTCAAGAGCTCATTAAACTCCGCCGATTTATTACGCGGGACGCTATAAAATTTACCTGAGTTAATTATAGCCCAAATCATCATAATTTCTTCGTATATGAGTAGTCATTTTCATAGATATTTATCCAAATAAAAGAAATTTATCATCAAAATATCCCAAAGGGATAAAAGATAATAGCCTAGCGATTTATCGCTGGGAATAATTATAATTCATATTTTGAGTTCTGAAAGGACGGCAGAATTTCGCAAATATCTGCCGTCCTTTCAGGACTTTGCTTTTTTGTTTAATCTAAACCCCGCCATAAATGACGGGGCTATTATCTTGTTATCCCTTTGGGATTAACTTGTTTATAATTTTATTAAATAACCAAATATTATTTTTTACGAAACAAATAAATAATCAAACTCACTTAAATTATTTTCGTATAAATATTTACCTTTTCCGAAAATACCTATAAAATTGTTTTGCTCACAGGGCAACTATCCTTTGGAGGTAACACATCATAGGCAATAACGATTTTTCAAATACCGAAAGCAATTTAGGAGTAAGTATGAACTTAACCTCGGCGATTGAAGCAAATGTCGCAAGTCAGGTGGAAGAGAGTGCGGATGTTTCTGCATTTGTTTCTGCACGTCAGGCTGAAAAACAAATTATTACGGATAAAAACACGGATTTTGAATTAACTCAGATGGCGGGTTCGGGAAATCTGGCGGCGTTTGAAAAACTCTACGCGAAATATCATCGGCGGACTTACAGCTTATGTCTGCGGATGACGAATAATGTTGCCGAAGCGGAGGATTTGACGCAGGAAGCGTTTATTCAGCTATTTCGCAAGGTCGGAAGTTTTCGCGGCGATTCGGCTTTTACGACTTGGTTTCATCGCCTTACCGTTAATCAGGTTTTGATGCACTTTCGCAAACGAAGTGTCAAAAACGAAAAAACCACCGAAGACGGCGAGATGCTGGAAGAAATCGTCAAATCCAATAAAAAATATCAATCGCAGACTCCTATTTTAAATCGGATGGATTTGAAAAAGGCGATTGCGGAATTGCCGCCGGGTTACCGCTCGGTGTTTGTGCTACACGATGTGGAAGGTTTCGAGCATACGGAAGTTGCCCGCATACTCGGAATTTCCGTCGGGACATCGAAATCGCAATTGCATAAAGCACGCCTGAAACTGCGTGGTTTGCTCGTTAGATAGTTTTTAGAAAATTAGGGACGAGGGACAAGGGACAAGGCTGAAAAACAAATTTTTTATTTCAATTTTTTCAGTAAACCCCGATAACTTTTTTTTCAATTTTTTTCAGAAATTCAAATTTTAAATATTCTAAAAATTGTAAAGATTTGCAAAGTTTAGAAGGCAACCAAAAGTTTCATATCACAATCTTATAGTTTGTAACCGATTGAGATATTTTGATTCAAGAATTTGGCGAAAATTTAACAAAACAATTCAACAAAAATTTATTCAGACAGAATTAACTTTGGAAATCCAATGAACTGCGAAAAGTGTCAAAAATTAATAAGTTCCTACATTGACGGCGATCTCGATGGACAAATTTCTAAGGAAATTCAGACGCATTTTTCCGTCTGCGGAGAATGTGCCAAACTGCACGAAGATTTTGCTTCGATCCTGGGATTTTGTGGTGAAACTTTTACGGAAGACTCGATTCCACCGAACTCGCAAGCCCTTTGGTGTCGCATCAATAATATTATAGAAATCGACGTTGAGGCTGAAATAGCGACGGAAGAAAAGAAAAAAGAAGAAATAAAACGAAATCTTTTTTCGAGAATTTGGAACAGTCGAGTTCAGTTTTCACCTTCGCAAATGGTTACTTCTGTTATCGGAATCGCTTTGATAAGTTCGCTTTTAACGGTTGTCGGAATTAGAAATTTTTCCGTACCGAATGAAGATGCAGCAGTCGCAGCCGAGCCGACATTATTAGAAAAAGGTTTGGCGAAAATCGGAGTTATTGAAACGCCTGACCAAGTATTTGAACGCAAAATGAAGCAACGAAAGGCGACGATAAATTATTGGAAAAAGCGTGTCGAAACACGAAGATCCTTTTGGAATGTACAAATGCGGGAAACATTTGACCGTAATTTGAATGTGATTAATAAATCGGTCAACGAATATACCGAGATTTTGCAGGAAGACCCGCAGGATTCGATTTCATCGGAAATGCTGGATTCGGCTCTGAACGAAAAAATGGAGCTTTTGCGGGAATTTTCAGAATTATAAAAATGAGTTTTGAATCGAAAAATTTGTTTAGCTTGTTTGTAAATAAAAAAGCTGCGATTCTTTTATTGAGCGTAGTTTTTTTCTTTGCCTCAACTGCTCACAATGTTTTTGCTCAGAAAAGATTTTCAAAATCTTATCCGGCGAGTGAAAATATCCGTCTGCAATTGATGAATCGTTCGGGAACAATAACGGTCGAAGGTTGGAACAAAAAGCAAGTTCAGATTTCCGCTTCGCTTGAAAAGCCCGCTGCCCAGATCGTTCCGCGATATTTAAACGGCACGATTGTTATCAATGTCATTCAGGATAATAAAGGAAATGAGATCGGTGATACGAATTTCGACATCAAAGTTCCGTATTTTTCCTCGATTGATATTGAAACCGGCATCGGCAACCTAAGCGTCAGCAATGTGCAGGGCGGACTCGTGCGGGCTCATATCACGACTGAAGGCGATATAATTTTAACAAACATCGGGGCGAGCAGTGTGTCGGCGGAAAACATCACGGGCGATATTTTTTACGATGGAGCGATTCGTGAGGGTGGAATTTACCGTTTTACGTCAATGCGTGGAAACATAAGTTTGCGAATTCCTTTTCAATCTTCCTTTCGCCTTGTAGCAACCGCACCTTCGACCAGAAATATCTCGCTCGGTTCATTACTCAATGCCGGTATGAGTTTTGTCGGCAATGGACGCAGAGTTGTCGGTAAAGTCGGTAGTGGAAGTGCAAGTTTGACAATTACCAACCATCGCGGAAATATTTCCTTTATCAGCCGATAGATGTTAAAGTGTAAGCGGAGTCAAACGCTGATTCCGCTGCTGCTTCTTCAAATAAACTTCCCTTTCCTGTTTTCCAACTCTGCGAATAAAACAATGAACAAGAAACATATTTTCAAATTCGTCATTCTGCTGATTTTTTTAACGACATTTTCGCTCGTCGCTTTTTCACAGGATTCAAAACAAAGTAATAATTTACTAAAGCAAACTAAATTCAAAACCGAAACGCTGAAATTCGGTTCGGGTGGAACAATTTCAGTGGTCGGGGCTCCTATCGGTTCGATTCAAATCGAAGGCTGGAACAAAAATCAAGTCGAAATTTCCGCCGAAATCGAAGTTCAAGCCGAAAATCAAGAGAATTTAGCAATACTTGCAGAAGTATGCGGGTTTGTTATTGACGATAGTATGCAAGTTTTGAGAATTATCAGTGTCGGCACAAACGATAAACAGTATTTGAAATCAGTTTCTAAAAATTTCCCAAAAAAACTTATTGGAGTGCCGTATAAAGTTAATTATAAACTGAAAATTCCATATTTTTCCGATTTGGAAATTGACGGCGGACGCGGCGATTTTAATCTTTCAAACGTCGAAGGAACAATGCGGATTAAATATCTGGAATCCAATGCAAAATTAAATTTAATCGGCGGAACAATTCAGGCAACAATCGGTTTAGGTGATGTTGATGTAACGATTGCCACGAGAAGTTGGCGTGGACGCTTTGCCGAAATTCAGGTTGCTCAGGGAAATTTAAATGTATGGCTGCCGAATAATCTGGATGCCAATCTGACGGCAAAAGTTTTGCGGACGGGAAAAATTGAAAATTCCTACGAACTCCTCGAACCCGTAGAACGCACAAAATTTACGGAAATGTCAATGACTGCAAAAGCCGGAAACGGTGGTGCAAACCTTTCATTTACAGTCGGCGACGGAATGCTGAAAATTGATGATTTTGAAAAACCGGCAAAATTAATAGCAAGGCAAAAGTAAAAAGTAAAAAGTCTAATCTCTGCAATTTTATATTCCTAAAAAATTTTGCTCATCAACTTGGAATTTCTGTTTTGGATTTTAAGTCGTGAAAGTGATAATTTATTTGTTTTAAGTAATCCGGTAAATATTTTGTATCCAACGGCAAAAGCGGCTGTTTTTCTCGGCTTTTACTTTTTACTTTTTACTTTTTTACTTTTTACTTTTTAAATTATGACTATAAAATCAGACCTTTGGCTTCGCAAAATGGCGGAAGAACACGAAATGATTACTCCTTTCCTGCCCGAACTGCTCCGCGAAGTAAACGGCTCAAAGATAATATCCGCCGGACTTTCCAGTTACGGCTACGATATGCGGCTTGCCGATGACGGCTTTCGGATTTTTTCATCAGTTTACGGTTCGGAGATTGACCCCAAAAAATTCGATGAAAATTCATTGATCGAACCCGTTTTGCATACATCCGAAGACGGATCAAAATATTATCTGCTTCCGCCGCATCATTACGGTTTGGGTGTAACGGTCGAAACATTCAAAATGCCCCGTAATATAACGGGAGTAGCACTCGGTAAATCAACTTATGCCAGATTCTCTTAACCATTTAGCTGTAAAAAGCAATAAATAGTAAATAAACACTTAACAATAAATACGCAAAACTGTGCAAATTAAAAACATATGAGTATAAAATCAGACAAATGGATACGCAGAATGGTTAAAGAGCAAAAAATGATTGATCCCTTCGAACCCGATCAAGTGCGTTATATTGATGATAAAAAAGTCGTTTCTTTTGGTACTTCATCTTATGGTTATGACATTAGATGTTCTGATGAATTCAAATTATTTACAAACGTACACAGTGCCATAGTAGATCCGAAAAATTTTGATCCTAATAGCTTCGTTGACGTTAAAGCTGATTATGTCATTATACCGCCTAATTCTTTCTGCCTTGCCCGAACAGTTGAGTATTTCAGAATCCCAAGAAATGTTTTGACTGTTTGTTTAGGCAAAAGTACTTATGCCCGTTGCTTTTCGGAAGAAACAAAAGTTTTACTGTCAGATGAAAATTCTTTAACTCTTTACGAATTAGCTAGTAAATTTGAAAAGAATGAAATTTACCGAGGTTATAGTGTTAATAAAAATGGAGAGCAAGTAACTTCAAATTTAGAATTCCCAAGATTCATCGGTCGAGATAATTTAATTGAAATTACTCTTGAAAACGGTAAGAAAATACACTGCACTCCTGATCATAAGTTTATGAAATTCGATGGAGTTATGGTCGAAGCTCATCAGTTAAAGCCCAATGACCTGTTAAGAGGAGTAGCTAAAAATAATAAAGCTAATAAAATTGCCATTAATAATTCAAGATCACTTAGATTCAATACTATTAACAAGACCTTACAAAATTTCAAAAACAGTCACCGCATTCTGGAAGTAAAAGCTCTAAAAGGTGAACACGATGTTTATTGTTTGACAGTTCCTGAACACGGAAACTTTGCATTAGAGTCAGGAGTTATTGTTTCCAACTGTGGAATTATAGTAAATGTAACACCCTTCGAACCGGAGTGGGAAGGTCATGTAACTCTTGAATTTTCAAACACGACTCCACTTCCGGCTAAAATTTATGCAAACGAAGGGTGTGCTCAAGTGCTGTTTTTTGAAGCTGACGACGACGATATTTGTGAAACTTCTTATAAAGATCGTGGCGGTAAATATCAAGGGCAAGTCGGAGTTACAACTCCCAAATTATAAAGATGCACGTTCTGTGACTTGAAGCATCTTTTGTCGTTTACGACACGGTATGCTTACTTTTGTGCGACGACATAGCTTGCTTCCACTCCCTGTCAAAAAAAGTTATAGATAGGAATTAACTTACGGTGTTTCCTATCTATAACTTATTCTAGCTCGTCTTAATATTTTCTTAAACTCCGAATCGCTATATCCTATGTTCAACTTACTTTTGACAAGATTTTCCGAAGGGTATATTTTCTTTTCGGTTAATTCCTTAACTATTTGATCAATATTATTCTTCAACTTCGCCGACTTTAGTTGTCGCTCCTGAACTATAAACTTATAGCTTCTATCGCTTATTTTTTCATACTCTCTCGGAAATAAAAATCTAACACGTTCTCTGCTTATACCAAGCCTTCTACTTATATCTGATATAGTTGGCGGCGGTATTTCAACCAAAGCATTACGAATAATAACTTTGGCTTCTTCTTCACCTTTAGCTAATCTTGACCGATATGTATTATAGTGTCTGGTTATTCTTCCACAAAGCCACTTAAATTTTTGCTGGTATTTGTAGCCATTATCTTTAATCCCTAATTCTTTAAACACACTTTGCAAGGAAGGCGGCGGGTAGTGATCAAAGGCTTCACTTAGTGCTTTCTTAACATCCACATCAGTAATCTCTTTGGCGGGTGAATTGTATAATGAACCCCAAAAACTGGACAGGTAGTTAAGGTGGAAAATGATGTTAAAATAACCGATAAAATTAACATTATGAGAACCACTAAAAAACGTAAAGTTTATAAAGCTGAATTCAAAGCTA
>JALZKH010000093.1 GCA_030859345.1 Acidobacteriota bacterium
CTACAATCGAGTCAGATTACATTCGAGTCTGGGTTATCAAAGTCCGATGGAATATGAGTTAAATTTGAAAATAAAAAATGGAGGAAAAGATAGAGAGTTTTGTATCCACTAAAACTTGACCATCTCAGAAGTTGATTACTTGCACTTATAATCTTATTTACACCTAGACGTTCAATAAAAAATTGTTTGGGTAAACTATCTGCCATGAAGATAATATCTCCGTCGTAACTTTTTTCTTTAGCAGTTACTTCATTAAAGACAAATTTATTTTAAAGCTTAAACGTATCGGAACTTGCACTGCATAAAGTTCTCCAAAAAAACTTTAAAAACAAAAAATAAGTTATTGCTAAACGCAATGTAGGCTAAAGTAAAAAAGCCATTCGGAAAAAGTACAGCAAGAAAAATAAGCAAAGAAAAAGAAACAATAATAAAAGGCACTCTTCAAAAATTGTAGTTTCGATGAAATCTTCTTATATTTAATTTTAAAGCAATACTTCGGACAGAATTAAGGAGCGATAGCTCCGTAGTTTCTTAACTCCTCAAACGATTCTTGGTATTTTATCAAAGTTTGCTCCAAACCTAACTTGCTAATAAATAGCTTGAGTAGGTTTTCATTGAAGTATCTTTGTTTTATTGATTTCATCGAAAACGGTTTTTTGTCCTCTCCGACAAGCTCTTTTCCAACCATTGCTCTGCTTAAATTAACCGTCGTCAACGCCGCGTTCCAATGAAACTCTATCGCCTTGTTATCCCTGGCTTGGCAATCCTGCAAACCTCCCGATTGTTTCGCATCGCGGATCAGAAACTCTATCGTGAAACGGCTTCGATAGAGTTTCAGCACTTCGTCGGCTTCCATCTCCGGATCGGTTGAAAATAAATTCACCCGGCACTCCTTGTCTTTGACCACGACGAGTTTGATTTTCCGTTTCAAAGACACCGACCAAACCACTTCCGAATATAGCTTTATCTGTTTTCCTTCAACTTTTATAAGCTTTTCATCAATCGCGATAAATCATCATAATAGACCTTTGCGTCATATTCTCGCGGTCTGCCGACAGGCTTTTGTTCTCCTTCATACAGATATTTCAAGTCGGCATCTTTCCGCAACTTGGAAATCATTACAAAACCCAATCCGATATTTTTATCAACAAACTTTTTCTTGGCATAAAAGCCGTCAAACAACCCTTTATCCGTATATTCCAAGATTGTTGGAGCGACCTTCTCCAATTGCTCACCGTAAAAATCTATCCGCGTCCGGGTTTCACTGTCCGACTCTTTTGCCTGTAAATTCGGCTCGGTCTGATCAACCGTCAAAGCAAACGAAGCGTTTTGCTTTGCATCAACCAGCGAAATAATCGAAGCCTCCAAACCTTTTTCGGCACGCCCTGAACAACCGTTCCAGAATTTATCAATCCCGAATGTTTTCTTCCCACTCTTTTTGATAAAAGCGGCATCCATCGCAAATGCCTCGATCCGACACTCAACTTGCTTGATAATCTGAAGATTTATCTCGGTAAAATCAACCGATGTTTGAAAATTACGCCGAAATGTCCGCTCATCAACATCCGCATGTCTTGCCAGAGAAGAAAAGTTAATCCGTGACTGACAAACTAAAATAGTGTTGAAAAGAACAGATAAAAACTTACGTTGCGGCTTGCTCAAACTATCTAAGGCATCTAAAATTTTATTGATAAACAAAGCATTGACTCCCTTTAATTATTTTTTTGTGAAATTAAACTAAAGGTGTTTTTGCTTTGTTTGTCAAAAAACTGTCCGAAGTATTGTTAAAGTAGACACTTACAATAATTACAGCTATTATTATGTTTTAATATACAAGTAATAGATATATCAAGACTTACAGTAATAATAGACACCTAACATTCTACAAAATCCAAATGTAAATAATTTTCATTTGATTTTACTCCTTAAATCAAAATTTCGCCTGCTGTTTTTCTCCACAGCAGGCTTTTTTATTAACTCATCTTCCACAGAAAAAATATGATAATGAGTAATTCATAAACTATTCAGGAGAAAATCTTATTCAAAAAAATATGCAATTTTTATCAAACTGCTTGAAACGAGTTGTTGATTTTCATTTTGCAGAAAATCTCTGTTTGCTAACGATTTTAAGCGAATGTTAAGATTACACTTTGCAAAAAATAAATATATTGAAATTTCCGAATCACCGCATAGATTTATAAACTTATGGAATTAGCTGTTGAAAAATATAAACTGGAAAACGAGCCGTATTATTTACCAATCAATCAGGAAGTCGAACTATTTGAAGCTGCATACGAAGCAAAATTACCCGCAATGCTGAAAGGTCCGACGGGTTGCGGGAAAACACGATTTGTCGAGTATATGGCATACAAATTAAAGCGTCCGCTGATAACGGTTGCCTGCCACGAGGATTTGTCCTCAACCGATCTCGTCGGCAGGTTTTTGCTCGAGGGCGACGAAACAGTCTGGCACGACGGACCTTTAACGACTGCTGTCCGCGAAGGAGCAATCTGTTATTTAGATGAAGTTGTCGAAGCGAGAAAAGATACGGTCGTCATAATTCATCCTTTAACCGATGACCGACGCAGACTTCCGATTGAAAAACGCGGAACGATTATTGAAGCACCGCCGGAATTTATGCTCGTCGTTTCATATAATCCGGGTTATCAATCGGTCTTAAAAGACCTCAAACAATCCACCCGCCAACGATTTATGGCAATGGAATTCGATTATCCGACTCCTGAACTTGAAACTGAAATCGTCGCCAAAGAAGGCGGAATTGATGAATCAACCGCCAATGACCTCGTAACCATCGGACAAAAAGTTCGCAATTTACGCGGACACGGTTTAGAAGAAGGAGTTTCGACAAGGCTTTTAATTTACGCCGCACAACTTATTGCAAAAGGAATCTCACCCGTTGATGCCGCTGAAGTTACGATGGTTTCGCCAATTACGGACGATAAAGAACTACAAAGAAGCATACGCGAAATTGTAACAACAATTATTTGATTAAAAACTTCAACGAATAAAGAGGTATTTAATTTAAATCTATTTTAAATTAAATACCTCTTTTAACATCTATTTAATAGAAACTTCACACTCATTTAAGTTTCTCTTCATTTTTAATTAACATCCCTTATATATCCTATCTTTTGAAAATCCAAAATTGTAAAAAAATCAAAAAGCAATAAACGAGCGGTCGTGCGATTTTTCAAATCTGCATCAAGACCGCATTTATACATTTTATTTAAGTTTTAAAAAGGAGTGAGGATATGTATTACAAATACGCATCGAGGGTTTTTACTCTCGCAATTTGTTTGGCATTTATCGGAATGCAAAACATTTTTGCTCAGGCTAACGGCAGCTTGAGCGGGACGGTTTCCGACCCGAACGGTGCTATCGTTCAGGGAGCGACCGTAAAAGTTATTAATAATGATACGAATTTAACACGGACAGTCGTTACAAAAGAGGACGGCAGTTGGACGGTTACGAATTTGCCGGTTGGTAAGTATTCTGTAACATTTTCTAAAGAAGGTTTTCAACAAATAGTTGATGAGAATGTTGAGGTCGAAGCAAGCGTTCCCCGCAAAGTTGATATAACTTTGCAGGTCGGCGGAGTTGAAAATATTGTTACGATTACTTCAGAGCAGCCGCTTGTGCAAAGCGAATCGGCGACGACCACCAGACAAATTACGGGTGAGGAAATTACAAAAATCCCGACTTCGACACGGAGTTTTACGGGGCTTCTTTCTTCGGAAGCGGGAGTTTCGGCGGAATTGTCGCCAGTCGGAGTTGCCGGAAACGGAAATATCTCGCCATCGGTCAACGGAACGAGAACGACTTCGACCAGTCTTTTTTATAACGGCGTTGATGCAACGAATATCACGAGCAACGAAGGTTCTTTAAACGACAACATTTCGCCCGCTCCCGAAACTTTGCAGGAAGTTAAGCTGCAAACGAGTCTCTACGATGCTTCGACGGGCAGAAGCGGCGGCGGGAATTTTCAGCTTGTAACGAAATCGGGCGGAAATAATTTTACGGGTTCGGCTTATTATTATCTGCAAAACAAGGCTTTTAATTCAAATGAATTTTTTCTTGAAGATGCCGGTCTTGAAAAACCGAGAGCCGACCGCACGGAAACGGGCTTTACGCTCGGAGGTCCGATTGTCAAAGATCGTTTTTTCTTTTTCGGCGGTTATCAATATACGAATGCCAACACGGGCTTAGTTCCGACGGCACGTTCACGGACAGTTTTGCCGCGAGCGGTTTTAGCTTTGGGAGATGATCGTTCGCGGGCGGCGATTGCGGCGGCGTTTAATGCACAAACCGGTTGTGCAGGAACGCAGTGTTTAACGGCAAATGACATCAGCAATGTTGCGTTTAATTTGTTTAATTTAATAAATCCCGTAACGGGCGGTTATGTGATTCAAACTCCGACAAACTTCACGGATTTGGGAACTGTTGACCAGACGGGAACGGCGAATTTTCAATTCGGTTCTTTTCCGAATGTGGCGAACCGCACGCTTTTGCGAAACAATCCGCTGATCGAAGTTATCAATGTCGAACCGGCTCGCTTTAAGCAAAATCAATTTACAACCCGTCTGGACGGACAACTCAGTTCAAACAATACTTTAAGCGGAACGCTTTTTTACACGGACTTTCCCGGATTCGATCCATTTCCCGATCCGAGCAGTCTGGTTTCGCCGTTTACGCTTCGACGCAATGACCGTAACCGCACTCTTTCGATTTCGGACACACACATTTTCTCTCCGAAGTTTATCAATGAAGTCCGCTTCGGTTATTTTTATTTGAATAACACACGCCGTCTTGATGATCCTTTTCTGACGGAAGAATTTACGAATGAAGCGAACGGCATTTTCAATCCGGCTTCGCTGTTTGACGACAGTATCGCCACGCGGCGTTTAGGACATTTTGTCGGAAGAAATGCTTTGTCAAATTTCTCGCTCGGCGGTCCGAACGATTCGTTTAACAAACGCAAGCAAATCACATACAGCATTGCGGACAATTTGACGTATATCTGGGGAAATCATAATTTGAAATTTGGGGGCGAATATAAACGTCATCAATACGATACGAATCTTCCTGAAGAACAAGCGACTGAGTTTGAAAAATTCGAAAACTTTACGCAGTTTGTAACGGGCAACGCAGTTGAAGCCGATACGCAATACGGCATTACCGACAAGGAATTTCGTTTCAGTGATTACGGTTTTTATGTAACGGACAACTGGAAACTTTCTCGAAAGTTGACGATGAATATTGGTCTGCGTTATGAACTGTTTTTGTATCCAACCGAGAAAAACGGACGCATCGGAAATTTTGATCTGACCGATTTTCAGCCGTGCTTTACACAAAACGGCGGAACAAATGATTTGTGTGATAATCCGACTCCGGGCTTTATTGTCCCGAATAATGTTCAGTTGACCGGAAATCCGGTTGTTGACGGAGCAATCAATGCGACAAATGTCGTTTCAAACGGACATACTTTGAACGGGCAGGATTACAACAATTTTGCTCCGCGAATCGGTTTGGCATATCAGGTTAATGACAAGGTCGTCCTACGCGGCGGCTACGGTTTATTTTACGACCGACCTTCAGCCGCATTTATCAATACGATTTTCAGTAATTATCCGTTTCTGCGGGAAGTTGAAATAACAGTTCCGAGCCGCAATGTTCCGATTGATTCGGCTTTCTCAAATACACCGACCAATATTTCACTCGATCAATGGTTGCCGTTCCGCATCCTCCGCAGTTCGGGTGCAAACGGAAGTTATCAAATTCGTGATAATACACCGGTTACAACGGACGCACGCGGAGTTCCGTTCGGCGGCGGCATCACCGGAAATATCGCCGAAACATTCGAGTTTCGGGCGATTGACCGCGATCTGCAAACGCCTTTTGTCCATCAATGGAATGCCGGAGTTCAGTATCAATTCGCTAAAAACTTTTTGTTCGAAGCAAGATACGTCGGAACAGCCGGAAGAAATTTACTGCAATCGGTGGCACTTAATCAAGGCTATGATTTAAATAACCCGGAAACGCCCGATCATATTTACGAAAGATTTAATCAGGCATATGTCGCGGCGGGTTCGCCGAACGGAGCTTTAAATTCAGGTTCGACCGCACGCGAACGCGGTCTCGGCAGAGCCTTCGGTTTCTTTAATTCGGTTTTGAATCAAATTGATCTTAACTTGGCAAACGCAAGCGGTTCGGTTATCGGTTTTGAAGCCCGCGTGCCGATTTTGGGTTTCAATGTCCCAGAAGCATTGCTTCTGAGATCAAACGGTTATTCAAATTATCACGGCGGTCAATTCAGTTTGACCAAACGTCTTTCCGACGGTTTGCAGTTTGATGTTGCGTACACCTTCTCGAAATCGCTCGACACGATGTCATCCGATCCGGGAAGCACGGCGGGCGGCGGAAAACCCGATGTTCCGAATACAGGATTTATCGCTCAGGGCGATGCACGAAATCCAGATAATAATTACGGACCTTCGGATTTTGACCGCACGCATCGTTTCAGCGTAAATTTCCTATACGAAATTCCGTTCGGAAAATCGAATAATCGTTTCCTGACGGGCTGGCAGGTTTCGGGATTCTTTCAAGCACAATCGGGAACACCGTTCACCGTTTTTGCTTCCGAACCCGAAATTGGCAGTGTTTCAAATTACACAAGCGTAACCCGCGGAGCAGGCGGTTTGTATCGTCCGGGTTTCGGTCGTCCGAATACGGTTTGCACGAGCGATCAGGCACTGCTCGGTTACAACGGAACATCCGCCGTGATTGACAGTAGTTGCTTTACTTCGGCTTTCGGTCAATTCGGAAATTTGGGCAGAAACACTTTCCGCGGTCCGATGCAAAGACGCTTTGATTTAGGTCTTGCAAAAAATACAAAGCTAACGGAAAGATTCAGTCTTGAATTCGGTTTTGATATTTTCAATCTGTTTAACACAGTGAATTTTGCAAATCCGAACAACGATTTACAGGATAGCGGCGATTTTGGTCGAATCACTTCAACACTGGGTGGTCCGCGAGTTGGACAATTCAGAGCGAAACTTCGTTTCTAAATTTTGGAAAAGACCGGCAAGAAAAAAGGCGAATCCGAAAATTAACGGATTCGCCTTTTTTCTTGTCTATTATTTATAAATTAACGGTTTGCCGTCGTTGCTTCCTGCTTTCTTGGATCAAATGGACTAGCGAGATATTTTTCAACTGCATCTTGTGCATTGTCGTATGTGTCGCCGATCTGTTCGGCACGTTTATAAGCCGCTACCGCACGGGTTCTGTCGCCTTTGGCATCGTAGGCGTTGCCCATTTTGATTTCCGACCAGACATAGAGCCAAGTCGGACTAGCTTGTCCGCGTGAGCCTAAGTTTCGGGCTGCTTTGAGATTATCAATCGCCAGATCGTAATTTTTTTGCTGAAGGAAAAGTAATCCGAGATGATAATAAATCCAGGCGTTTGAACGATCTAATTTGAGAGCCGCTTCAAATTGCTGTTGGGCTTCGACGTAGTTTCCTTCTTTGAATTGTTCGATGCCGCGACGGGCGACTGAAGAAACTCTCAGATCGTCGGAAATCCGCAAAAGTTTATATTTCGGATCAACTACTACTTCAATCGGTTTGCCGTCTGATTCGATATTAAAATCTGCACTTGAATCTTCGATAAAGACTTTTTCCGTGGCGACTCGTCCCTGTCCTTCGGCACGAAGTTGTAATTCGAGTGGAAGTTGTAAGTTGTCATAATTCTGTTTGACCGTTCCGCGGGTGACAAATTTTCCGGCTCTGGTTCGCAAAATTATGTAATCAGCTTGAAATTCGGGAACGCCCGTTCCTTCAACCCAACGGGCAAAGAAATAACGCATATTTTTTCCTGAAATTTTGCCGGCTAAATCTTCAAAATCATTGATTGACGCATTTTTCCCGCGATATTGTTGAAGGAAAGTTTTCAATAATTGGTCGAATTTCTGTTCCCCGAGTGTATCCCGCAAAAGTTTATAAACAAAAGCACCTTTGGCATACATTATGTATTGATAAGCAACAGATTGATCATCCAACGCCGAAGGAGTTCGGGCTAAAGAAGCAGTTTGTTCAAACGTCAGAGATTTTTCCAAAAGTTCACGGCGAAGGCTGTCCAATTGAGCTCCCGTCAGCGTGCTTTCACGCAATGAAAATGCACTGTATTCGGCAAGTCCCTGCGAAAGCCACGCATCGTCAAAAGATTTTAACCCGACGGTCAAACCCCACCATTGAATAGCGGCTTCGCGTTGCAGACGTTCTTTAATAATATCCTTCGAGCCGTCAAACAGACGGTTTGCCATAAAAAGCATTCCTTCCTGCGAATAATAATCGAGACTTTCATCATCAATCTGAGCAATAATCAACTTTTTGCCCATATCGGGAACGCCGTATTGTCTGGTGTAATAATCGAGAGCTTTGCCGAGCGTTTCGCCGTATTCGGCAACTATCTGATCGTTTCCGGCTTTTGTATAAAACTGTAATTCATAATCGGTAAAACGCAGAGTTTTCGCCACATATTTTCCGTAAGTAAAATTACCGATCAAACCCGGTTGACTGCGAACAAAGCGATATTTTCCGCCCGTTTTAACAACCGGCACATCGCTGTTTCCGACGACTTGAAATGTATTCGGAATATTTATCGTAATATCGGCAGTTGCTTTGTCCGCCGCATAATCGTGAAATGGAAACCAGCGAGCCGCATACATTAAATAGCCGTCGTTCGCACCGATATAAGCAAGTCGTTTGGTCAGAAGCGGTCCGCCTTCGGGCGTAACCATCACGCCGCCGTATTTGAATTGGAGCGTAATCGGCACATTTGCAGGAACATTTTCGCCCAGATCAATCCGCACACTCGGACCCAAATCGCTGATGCCAACTCTGTCCTGAACAAATGTAACATTTGCCGAAGTTGTCGGGATCGTAATCGGCGTTTTATTACTCACCGAAGTTGTCGGCTTATTCGTTGCCGCTACACCTTTGCCGACTAAAGTTATACTTTCAATTTTCAACGCACCATTAAGTTCGAACGTAACAACACGGGTTGCTTCCTTCAGAACAAATCTGACATCAACAGTTGAATCCACTCTATTCGTTGACGGATTCAAATTCACGTTCATCATATAATGCTGAACATCAAAATCCGCCCGCTGCACCTGTTGAGCAAAAACGCCCGTCAAAAGCGAGAAAATTGCCAAACCGAAAATGCTGAAACGAAATATACTCTGCTTAAAATTTTTCATTATTTACCTTGAAAATCCTGCTCGAAATCTATTTATTTGCTTGTTGCTAATTTATGATGTCTGAATTATTTAAATCGTTGGCTAATTCTAAATTTGTTGATAAGCTACCGAACATAAATCGGATTTGAGATTATCCAGGGCATTTTGTTAAAAGGTTCGCCGAGCGAATCGAGATAAACCTCAACGCGATACGTGCCTTTTTCTTTAACTCTAAAATTTATTTCCGTCGTTTCACCCGACTCAAAAACCTTTTCGCCGCTCTTAAAAAGCAAAAATCTGGCGACCTGCGGAGCATTCGACTTGAGATTTATTTCGCCGTCTTCCGACAAAATCTCATCGCCCATTATTTTCGTTTCATTATTATTTTCAGCCGTAAAAGAAAATCCGCTTGTATTACTTAAAATATCAAACCCGACAAATGTATTCCCGTTTTTTAAGGCTTTCAGCAAATTATCTTTATTAAGTTCTTCAATTTTCGGCAGCAAAATATGTGTGCGGACGAGGCGGAAAATCGTTTCGTAATTATCAAATTTAACATCTACTAATTTGTTATTTGCATCATCGCCCAAAATATGAAATCCGAGATTTGAATGAGCGTCGCTTCCCGCAAAAAGCGTGGCTTTGCGGTTTTTTGTGAGTTCATCAAATTTTCTTAAATTATCGCCGGGACGCTCAAAATATCCCGCTAAAGTTAGTTCGGGATAAGTATTGTAAGACCAGATTGCATCAAATAAGAATGAAATGGGATTCATTCGTTTGGCATTCGTATGCAGACTAAAAATCTCGATTCCGTCAACTTCTTCATTCCACGACTTGAATTTATAAGGATAAGTTACAAAAGCCAGCCGATCCCGCGAATGTATTTCATTTAGAAACTCTTTCGTATGCAGCTTATTGATTTTATTCAAATCCTGAAAACCATCCAAAACCAAAAACCGATTATCATCCCTCGTGCTTGTTTCATTTCCGCCGATAAACAAAGTTTTGTTATGAACACCCCGCAGAGTCATCGCCGAAGTGTCATAAAATTCCGAAGCGTGCTCGGTCATCACAACAAAGTCGAGTTGATTTTTTTCCGCCCCGACAAGCAGTTCATCAAAAGTTCCCGTGCTGTGTCCGCCCAAAAATGAATGAACGTGAATCACGCCTTTATAATCGGTATATTCCTGATTTATCGCTTTTGTTTTTTGAGATTTCAGAGAGGAAATTTTCTCGGCAAGATTCCCCGTTTGCCAACGGTTATAAATAAAAGGAATCTGCAGCAAAAATACAGCAAAAACCAACCCCAAACAGATTTTTTTCCAAAGTTTCATTTCTTTTCTAATTCAACTTAATCCATAAAATCAACTGACACCGCGTGAGCCGCAATTTCTTTTCCCATTTTCGCTGCTTCTTGATGAGTTTCGTGAACCGTATAAGCGTCCAACGCTTCTTTGTCAGAAAATATCGCAACTAAACCGGTGTCGTAAGAGCGATCAAGATGCAAAATGTCCGCACCGACCTTAAAACCTTTAATACTCGGAATCACATTCGGCAAATTCCTCAATTTCACAATATGTTCTTCGCGTTTCTCTTGCGAAGTTTCTTCTTTATACTTCCAAACTACAATATGTGTCAGCATTTATTTTTCTCCTACTTTATTTTTTATTACCAATTAAGCGAGATTAAACCAATCAATTAAAATGATGCTGTCATTTTTCCAACGAACCCAACCCGCTTCAAATTTCTCTTTTTCATTTGGAATTTCCCATTTTACTTTTAACCAATCGCCTTTAATTTCAACTGCTTCAAATCTATCAATTTTTGCAAAATTTGGTTTTATCTCTTTGCCGTTGGGAGTTTCAAAAACTTTATTTTTCGCTTTCTTCAAATCAATCGAAAAAGTTTTCAAAATATAATTTTCCCAACTTATCAATTTTAAATTTTTGTCATTTTTCCTGACATATTTTTTAAGTCCAGTTTCTTCATTAACAATTACTTCGTAACGATTTTTATCTTCGCTGACGCACCTTAAACTCAGCAGAAAATAATCTGGATGAAAGGAAAATACTCTAAAATCATCATTTTCATACTCAAACTTTCCATCGCTGTCATAATAATAAAAAGTGAATTCATACCATAAACTCCCATCTTCATTATAAAAACGGATAAAATCATCTCTATTTATTTTCTTGTCGGAAGTTGGATATTTATCGCTTAACGTAATTAATCCGATAGTGTTTCTTATAGAAGTTTTTCTCTGGTTATTTTCATCAACTTCGTTATCTTTTGAATTAACTTTTGTTTCTTTAATCTCATCGGCATCACTTTTTATTTTATTTGAGGGAAAATCTTGTGCTGATTTTGGAGATAAACTTAACGAATCTGCTTGGGCATTTTTATTTGATGAACAAGCAAAATTGAAAATTATTAATAAGTGTAATAAAGCAATAAATCTCATTATAAATTTTCTCCCTTTTCACAATATTTTTTCGTAACTTCGTGCCGATAGTCAAACATTTTTTCAAGTTTCGGTGTAATCAGAAACGGTGTTGCTATCATTCCGAGAAAAGCCAGCGGCGGTTTGTATTCGATCTCATCCCGTAAAATTGCTCCTTCTGCGTGAGAACGAATAATATGCCGATGCTGCCAACGCCGAAAAGGTCCCGAAATTTGAATATCTTCAAACATATTCGGCGGATCGTATGCGGTATGCTCCGCCACCCAACGCGACGGAATAATTCCCAAAATCTTCTGCTTGATGATCGCTTGCGAACCAATCTTTGAAATATCCGCTTTCTGAATAATTTCCGCATTTTCCCAAGGCGGAATCAGTCTTTCAATCGCATCGGGTAATTCGTGAAACGCAAAAACTTCTTCGGGCGTGGCTTTAATTATTGATTCTTTTACAAATTTCATATTTTTCAACTTTATAATTTTTCAATTAATAGTTTTAATAATTGTCTCTGCTCTTCCAATAAGATTTGCTGTGTGCGGATAATTTCCCTTTGTTCTTCGCTTAGACGAAAAAGGATTTCCAGAGACGTTTCACTTTCTTTAAGTATTCGGCGTTCTTCGAGTAATAATCTTTGCCGGTAGCGATATGAAATAAGTTGCGGACGATTCAAATTGAGAATACGAATCGAGAATTCGCCTGTTTCCGTCAATGCGAATAAATGTCCGTCTTCGGCTTGCCAAAAATGATTTTCCCTTACTTCCAAACGGGGATTCCACAAAGTCGGCTCAACCCAAAAATCGCTCTTGTATAAATTACAACGGACACAACAATAAACCAAATTTTCGAGTTCATCACTACTGCCTTTTGATTGCGGCTGAAAATGGTCAATGGTGAGTTCACCGCCTGCATTTTGTTCGGAAACTCCGCAATATTCGCAAGAAAAAATTGCCCTTTCCCTGACAAATTGTTTGTCGGAATCGCTGATACTCACGCAATCTGCTCCACTAAACGGGATTCGAGTTTTTGGCGTAATCTTTTATTTTCAAGACGGATTTGTTTATTTTGTGTAAGCAGATTCGTAATTTCACTGCTGACGGAAACAATTTGTTGGGTTGTTTTTGCTACTTTTTCCTTTAATGAATCAATATCAATATTACGATTATTTTGATTTATCGCCGATTCTTCACGATCAAGGGTTTTATACCAATTTTCCAATTTGAGATTATCTTCGGCAGATATTTCCTTCCCTTGTGCCTTTAATAAATGAAGTTGTTGTATTTTTTCAGTTTCTGTCATTTTTTACTCCAATTAAATCATTACACAATTTTATCACAAGTTTCATTCAATAAGTCCCAAACTTTTTTCAAATGCCTCTCTTCAACCCGAATACTTCCAACCGAAAGACGCAAAGTAAATTGTCTGTTAAGTTTTGTGTGAGATAAATATGCTTCGCCCGAAGCGTTTATTTCGTTCATAATTTTTTCATTCAAGTTATCTAAATCTTCAACATTTTTTGGACTAGCACGAAAACAAACGAGTGCAAATGGAACATCCGTCATTAATTCAAAATCTTCCGAATCTTCCACCCATGAAGCAAAGAGTTGAGCGAGTCTGTTATGTTCACGAATGCGATTCTGCAAGCCTTCCTGCCCAAAATAACGCATCACGAACCAAAGTTTCAGCGATCTAAACCTGCGTCCGAGTTGAACTCCGTAATCCATTTGATTTGTCACGGTTTCGGTAACTTTTAAATATTCGGGAACGAGCGAAAATGTTTGTTTTAACAAATCCAAATCCTTGACGTATAAAACCGAAAGATCGAACGGCGTAAAAAACCATTTATGCGGATTCGTTACGATTGAATCGGCTTTTTCGATGCCTTTTAGATGATGTTGTAATTCGGGCAAGATCATCGCCGAACCTGCATAAGCCATATCAACGTGCAAAAAAATATTGTTTCGCTCGCAAATTTCGGCGATTGTGGAAACATCATCAACCGAAGTCGTCGAAGTCGTGCCGATTGTTGCAACACAACAAAATGGTTTGTGTCCGGCAGAAATATCAACTTGAATCGCTTCACGCAATTTTTCCGTGTCAATTTCAAAGCGTTCATTGGTTGGAACTTTAACGATAGAATCCGTTCCCAAGCCAAGTAATAAAACTGCTTTATCTATTGATGAATGAGTTTGCTCGGAACAATAAATTCTGAGAAGCGGTAAATCCGAGCGTCCGCTCATTCCTTTTTTGCGAATGTCTAAATTTAACTTTTCGCGTGCCATTGCGATGGCGTGCAAGGTTGAAACGGAAGCGGTGTCGTAAATTATACCTTTGAAAACTTCCGGTAAATTCATCATTTTTCGCATCCAGTCAAGCACAACCGGCTCGAGTTCGGTCGAAGCGGGCGAAGTTCGCCAGAGCATTGCCTTCATATCAAAAGCGGCGGTCAGCATTTCGCCGAAAACTCCGACGCTGCTTGTCGAGGTTGAAAAAAGCCCGTGAAAATTCGGATGATTCCAATGTGTTACGGCGGGCAGAATCAATTCGTCAACATCTTTTAAGATTTCGGAAAAATCCTCGCCCGTTTGTGGTGCTTCGGTTGGCAGAGCATTTTTCAGCGAATTCGGTTCGATCTGTGAAAGCACGGGCATTTCTTCCATTTGCTCGAAATAATCAGCGATCCAATCAATTATTTCGTGTCCGTATTTCCGAAATTCTTCCTTCGGCATATCGCCTAAACTTGACGATTTTTCAAATTTTTGCATAATTTATTTTAGTCTGAAAATTTTACCGGAATGCAGAATTTTAATAGATAAACATTCGACATACTAATCGAAATAAGTATAATTTCTGTTAAGCAAATCTTTTTGCCGGACATAAAATACAGTTATCACTATAATTCCAAGAAAAACTGTGTATAATGTCTAGCCATCAATGCAATTTTTATTTTGCAATTCAATGCAATAATTTAACTGAAGAGGTAGATATGAAAAATTTCTTATTAGCTATAACTTTGATTTTTTCCGTTGTGCTTGCCCCGGCTTGCGTCCAAAAAGGCGGAGAAGCGACGGATGCTGATGCCGGTGAAAATATTAAAGTCGGCGTATATGTTGATTTAAGTGGTGCGACTTCGAGCTTTGGCAAATCAACCAAAAACGGTATCGAACTTGCCACCGAAGAGATTAACAACAATGGCGGAGTTCTCGGCAAAAAACTGCAATTAGTTATTGAAGACGATCAAGGCAGACCGGAACAAGCCAAGACCGTTGTTCAAAAACTTATCAGTCAGGACAAAGTTAATGTCGTTTTAGGCGAAGTCGCTTCGACGAATTCCTTAGCCGCTGCCCCCGTCGCACAGGAAGCAAAAATCCCGATGATCTCGCCTTCTTCGACAAACCCGAAGGTTACGGAAGTTGGTGATTATATTTTCCGTGTCTGCTTTATTGATCCGTTTCAAGGTTCGGTGATGGCAAAATTTGCCGCAACTGAATTAAACGCTAAAACCGCCGCCATTTTCGGCGATGTTCAATCTGATTATAGTAAGGGCTTAACAAATTTCTTTGAACAGGAATTTAACAAACTCGGCGGAAAGGTGATTGACAAACAGGCTTATACGCAAAACGATGCTGATTTCAAAAGCCAATTGACAAACATTCGCCAGAAAAATCCCGATGTCATTTACGTTCCGGGATATTACGGAGAAGTTGGAATTATCGCCAAACAAGCCCGCGAACTCGGAATGAATATGCCGATTTTGGGCGGCGACGGTTGGGATTCACCGGAAATCTGGAAACTCGGCGGTGATGCTTTGAAAAACACATATATTTCAAATCATTATTCGGTTGAAAATCCCGATCCCGCAACGCAAAAATTCGTTAAGGCATACGAAGCAAAATTCGGTGTCAAACCCGATTCGCTTGCTGCTTTAGCTTACGATGCCGCTTATGTTTTAGCCGATTCGTTAAAGCGTGCCGGAACTGCCGATCCCGCAAAACTTCGTGATGCGATAGCCGCCACGAAAGATTTTAACGGCATTACGGGAAATATCACGATAAACGGTGAACGAAATGCAGTTAAATCGGCTGTCGTGCTGGCTTTGAATCCGGCTGATAATAAACTCGAATTCAAGACGACAATTGCTCCTCCGGGTGCCGAAACTTCAGATACCACCGATGCGAATTCCAATTCTTCGATGGATTCAAACTCTATGTCTAATTCAAATATGACCGAAAACACCAATTCTTCGGCAAATATGAATTCGACGGCGATGGAAAAGACGGACGGAAATTCTAGCAATAAATAGCTTCGACCTACAATAATTTCGGGTTTAGATGTTTTTGGACGTTTGAACCCGAAATTTAGAAAATCTGAAATCTAAAAACCTTTTAATATGGATACTTTTGTTCAGCAGATTATCAATGGTTTAACTATCGGCTCGATTTATGCCCTGATCGCACTCGGTTATACATTGGTTTACGGGATTCTGAAGTTAATCAATTTTGCACACGGCGATGTTTATATGATCGGTGCTTATGCGGGATTTCTGATCGCCGTCTATGCTTTTGATTCACAGCCTTCGATCATCGCATTTCTTGTCGTTCTGTTCGGTTCGATGATAATTGCGGCGATTATCGGCGTTGCCATCGAGCGTTTTGCCTATCGTCCGGTGCGAAAATTTTCGCGGATGACGACTTTGATAACGGCGATGGGAATGTCGCTTTTAATTGAATATTTATTCACATTTATTTTTACGGGTATTCCGAAATCATTTCCGCTGCTTATTTCCAACGAAAATTTCAATCCATTCGGTAATGTAACCATCAATACTTCGCAGATTCTTATTTTTATAATCTCGGTTCTGCTGATGATCGGTCTGCAATACATTATTTTTTACACAAAGATCGGGAAAGCGATGCGTGCCGTTTCATTTAACTTAAATTCGGCAAAACTGATGGGAATCAACACCGATTTTGTTATTGCTTTTACATTTGCCATCGGTTCGGCATTGGCGGCGGCGGGCGGTGTTTTGGTTGCTCAATACAACAACAAGATTTTTCCGTTAATGGGTTTGATGGCGGGTTTGAAAGCGTTTGTCGCGGCGGTTCTCGGCGGAATCGGAAATGTTCCGGGAGCAGTTCTCGGCGGTTTGCTGATCGGAATGGCGGAAACATTAGTCGTCGGCTACGGGCAAAATATCGGAATTCCGTCAACTTATCGTGATGCAGTCGCATTTGCAATTTTAATTCTGGTTCTCTTAGTTCGTCCTGCCGGTTTGCTCGGCTCGGACGTGCAAGAGAAAGTGTAGGGATTTGCGATTTTCAATTTGCGATTTGCGATTGGTTGATAATTTGACAAGCAAATTATGACAGAGGAAGAATTATTACAGCGAACAAAAGATTTTGCTTTGCGGGTGATAAAACTTGTTAATGCTTTGCCGAAAAATATTGCGGGGAGAACGATTGGCGGTCAGCTTATTCGTTCCGGGACTTCGGTGGCTTCAAATTATCGTGCGGCGTGTAGAGGACGCTCAAAACCCGAGTTTATATCGAAATTGGGAATTGCAGAAGAGGAAGCGGACGAAAGTGCTTTGTGGATGGAAATGATAATTGAAAGCGGTTTAATGAAAAAAGAATTGGTTAAAAATTTATTACAGGAAGCAAGAGAATTAACCAAAATCTTCGCCAAATCAAAAATTTCAGCAAGAAAAAACAAGTAGAGATTTGCAATTAATAAAAGAAACTCGATTGTAAAAAAGAATAAATCGCAAATCGCAAATGGAAAATCGAAAATATAAAGATATGTCGTCTTGGATGAAAAATTTACTGGGTGCTTTGGTCATCGTCATTGTTCTGTATATTTTGAGTTTGATGATGAGCGATGCGGGTTTCTTCGGGATGGGTGTGGATAATTACACGGCACGTCTGCTTGTGTTTATCTGCATCAACATAATTCTGGCAACTTCGCTCAACCTCATAAACGGTTTTACCGGACAATTTTCTATCGGACACGCCGGATTTATGGCGGTCGGGGCTTACGCATCCGCCTTTTTCAGTGTTAATTACGGTCAGGGAATTGTTGATTCTTTAGCATTTCTGGGCGAAACAGGTGCAACCAGTGTGGTCTTGCTGATAGCCATCGTTATCGGTGCGATTGTTGCCGCGATTATGGGTTTGATCGTCGGTATTCCGTCCCTGCGTTTGAAAGGTGATTATCTGGCAATCGTAACGCTCGGGTTTGCGGAAATTATCCGTATCGTCATCTTAAACATTGATGCCGTCGGCGGAGCAACGGGTTATCAAGTTCCGGGTTATGCCAATTTTTTATGGATCGGATTTTTCACGGTTTTAACCGTAATCGTCGTTCACAATATCGTTAAATCCGATATGGGAAGGGCTTTGATTTCCATCCGTGAAGACGAACTCGCAGCGGAAGCAATGGGCGTAAATACAACCCGTTATAAAGTTATTTCCTTTGTCATAAGTTCAGCATTTGCGGGAATCGCCGGAGTTCTTTTTGCTCATTACAACAAATTTTTAAGCACCAACGATTTTCAGTTTATCAAATCATTTGAAGTAATAATTATGATCGTCATCGGCGGAATGGGTTCGATGACCGGAGCGATCATCGGTGCAGTCGTCGTAACGCTTCTGCCGGAACTTCTGCGTGGACTGCCGCCGATTGATATTCCCGGTTTGGGCGTTGTCCAATTCGCCGATCTGCGGCTGGTTATTTTTGCTTTGATTCTGATTCTAACGATGATCTTCCGTCCGCAGGGAATTTTCGGAACGAAAGAGTTCGGTTTGAGTTGGCTGAAACGTCCGCGTGTAAAACCTGAAGGCGGAGAAACTGTCGGCGGAACGGAAGGTGTGCCAATTGCCGAAGACGAGGAAGCGAAACATATGACGAGCGAGGGAGATGGAGAACATGACTAATAACAGTAATAATGGTGATACATCAACCCTGCGAACTGATGATGCGACAATGCAATTCGGTGGTTTGAAAGCCGTTGACGGACTGACGATGGATGTCCGGCAAGGCGAGATTTACGGCTTGATAGGTCCGAACGGTGCTGGGAAAACTACGATTTTTAATATTTTAACGGGCGTTTACGAACCGACGGGCGGCGATATTTTTATCAATGGAACACGCATCAACGGGTTGAAACCTTATCAAATATCACGCTTAGGAGTTTCCAGAACATTTCAAAATATCAGGCTTTTTCCGAGTATGAGCGTTTTGGAAAACGTCGTTACGGCTTGCCATCGCCACGCCAATCAAAACATTTTAGATGCGGTTTTTCGTTTACCGAAATATTTTAAAGATGAAAAAATTCATCGTGAATATGCGTTGGAACTGCTCGAAATTTTCGATCTTGCAAAATACAAAGACGAAGGCGGAACGAGTTTGCCATACGGAAAACAACGTCGGCTTGAAATCGTCCGGGCATTAGCAACCCGTCCGAAACTTCTTCTTTTGGACGAACCGGCGGCGGGAATGAATCCGTCCGAACAGGAAGATTTGACCGGGTTGATCAAAGAAATCCGCGACAAACTCAACCTGACAATCGTTCTCGTCGAACACAATATGCGTGTCGTAATGGGCGTTTGTGATCGGCTTCAAGTAATTGATTACGGAAAATCAATCGCCCTCGGCTTGCCGAAAGATATTAAAAACGATCCGAAAGTTATCGAGGCTTATTTAGGGGATTAAAGTCATTTGCGATTTTCGATTTGCAATTTGCGATTTTCTTTTCGCATTCAAGCAATTCGAATTTTTAATATTCAATCGCAAATCGAAAATTGTAAATCGCAAATATCAATATGCTTACACTAGAAAATGTTTCAGTCAATTACGGTGCTATCGAGGCATTGACGGATATTACTCTGCACGTTAAACAGGGCGAGGTTGTAACGCTGATCGGTGCAAACGGTGCGGGGAAAACGACGACGCTTCGGACAATTACAGGTTTACTCGCACCGCGAAAAGGTCGTGTAACTTATGAAGGCGAAGACATCAGCGGCGTGCCGACTCATACGCTTGTGCCAAAAGGAATTGCGATGTCGCCCGAAGGTCGCGGCGTTTTTGCAAATTTAAGCGTCCGTGAAAATCTCGATATGGGTGCTTATATTTTCAACGACAAAAAACGTATCGTCGCCGATATGGAACGTGGTTTTGCATTATTTCCGCGACTTAAAGAAAGAGAAAAACAAAAAGCCGGAACGCTTTCCGGCGGCGAACAGCAGATGCTGGCAATGGCTCGTGCAATGATGTCGCGTCCGCGTCTTCTGCTTCTCGATGAACCTTCGCTCGGACTCGCTCCGCTTCTGGTTCACACGATTTTTGAAGCAATTGATAATATTCGCAATGAAGGCACGACAATCCTGCTCGTCGAACAAAATGCCAATGCCGCCCTCCATCATTCCGACAGAGCTTACGTTCTGGAAACAGGCAGAATCGTAATGGAAGGCGACTCCAAAACACTCGCGGCAGACCCGAAAGTTAAAGAGGCTTATCTAGGCGAATAAATTTGACTGGAGCGTAAGCGTCCCGCTTGCGATGAGTGCCGATAGCACGAAAGCGGAGTTTATGAACTTTAAAGATCGATTTAAATATTTAAAGACAGCCACGCATTTTTCGCATTGAAGCAACGCTCATTGCAAGCGGGGACGCTTACACTCCAGTCTATTCCGCTACTAAACTGAAATCTTTTCCAGGTCCTCAATAATTTTCGGCAAATTCTCCAACACAAAATCAACTTCCTTTTCCGTATTATATCTTCCCAAAGAAAAGCGAATTGCTCCCATTGCCTGTGAATATGGAATATTCATTGCGTTCAGAACGGGCGAAGCGGTGTGTGTTTCTTCGTTGCAGGCTGAACCGGTCGAAACGTAAACTTCCAAATCGTTGAGTTTTGCCAGAATCGCTTCGCCGTTCAAATTTTCAAAAGAGATATTTGAAGTATTTGGCAGACGCATTTTTTTATCACCGTTTAGATGAGAATTTTGAATTTTATCCAAAATTTCGGATTCTAATCGGTTTCTCAAACGCTCAATTTTATCCATCGGCTTTAAATTTTTAACTAATTTTGCCGCTTCGCCGATTCCTGCAATTTGATGAGTTGCTTCCGTTCCCGCACGTCTTCCCTGTTCTTGTCCGCCGCCGATTTTTATTGGAGCGATCTCAATTCCTTCGCGGATATACAAAGCCCCGATGCCTTTCGGAGCGTGAAATTTATGTCCAGAAATGGAAAAGAGGTCAATTTCAGTATTTTTTAAATTAACGGGAATTTTTCCGACTGCATTAACACCGTCAACGTGAAATACCGCGTTTGAATGTTCTTTGATAATTTCGCCAATTTCCTTGACTGGAAATATAACTCCCGTTTCATTATTGGCAAGCATAATCGAAACGAGGGCGGTGTTTTCATCCAAAGTATCGCGGAGTTCGTCCAGATCGAACAAGCCTTTTTCATTAACGTCGAGCCAAGTTATCTTAAAACCGTTTGCTTCCAATTTTTCGCAGACCTTTCGTACGGCTTCGTGTTCGACTCTGGTTGTGATTATATGAGTTTTATTGCGGTTTGCTTCCAAAGTGCCGAAGATTGCCCAATTGTCGCTTTCCGTGCCGCCGGATGTAAAAACTATTTCAGACGGAGAATTTACACCGATTAATTCAGCGATATTTTCGCGTGAATGCTTGATTGCTTTTCTTGATTCACTTGAAAATGAATAAGCGGATGAAGGATTGCCGTAAAATTCAGTCAAAAAAGGTTTCATCGCTTCAAAAACTTCGGGAGCGATGCGTGTTGTGGCGTTATTATCGAAGTAAATCATAAAGTTGTAGTAGTTTGATTGATAAATATTTTATGTTAAATAATAATATCAAATTAAGTTTAACAATTAACAAATTTCATTTTATAAATGATGACAGACGTGAGTGCAATTTTAAAAATAACGGAAGCGAGCGGTAAAACGTGGGAGGTAACTCTGGTTCCCAATTTGAATTATTCAATCGGCAGAGCAAAAGGCAATGATATAAACCTCAATGACAGAAGAGTTTCGCGTCGGCACGCACATATCAAAACCGACGGGAAAAATTTTACGATTGTTGATGGTTATCACGAAAATGGAGAAATTAAACGGAGTGTCAATAAGGTTTATGTAAATGCCAAGCCGGTTTTAGAAAAAGTTCTTGAATTTGGTGATCGAATTACAATCGGCACAACCCAATTTAAATTTGATAGAGCAGTTCCGGTAATATCTCAGAGAATTACAACACCACAAGAAGCGGCAAAGTATTTTGAGCCGCAGCCGTCTGAAGTTCAAAAGAATGTTACAGAAATTCCGACGGGAGTTGATTACGATGATAAACCAATAGGTACAACACAATTGGTTATGTCCGCAAATGAGATAATCGAGAAAAGCTCAAAAACCCCATCGATCAATGAATATCTTACGCCGGGTGATTTAAACGCATTAGCCACGCCGGAAGAAATAAAAATTCTTCGCCGTAAAGCACAGATTTTGGAAATGCTTTATGAGATGAGTAAAACGCTTGGCACGGTTTTTGACTTAGAAGAAATCTTTGAGAAGGCAACGGATCTGATTTTCCGCGTTACGCCTTCGGAAAGGGTCGTGGCATTACTTGCTGATGAAACTCTGGAAGGAAAAATTCTGGATTACAGTCTTTATCCGGTGGCGGCAAAAGCCCGTGAGGGAAATGTTGACGATTTAGAGAAATTGACAATCAGCCGAACAATTACGCAAAAAGTTATGCGTGAAAAAGTCGCACTTTTATCACAGGATGCCAGAGCCGATAAGGAATTTTCGGGTTCGGAATCAATTGTTGTGCAGGGCGTTCGCTCAACGATCTGTGCTCCATTGGTAACTGAATCAAATGTTCACGGCGTAGTTTATGCCGACCGGCTTGATCCGTTTGCGACATTTACGCAGGACGATCTGGAATT
The DNA here is from genome assembly GCA_030859345.1 of Acidobacteriota bacterium. Classification (GTDB taxonomy): domain Bacteria; phylum Acidobacteriota; class Blastocatellia; order Pyrinomonadales; family Pyrinomonadaceae; genus Aridibacter. The sequence continues at coordinate 22,678 of JALZKH010000093.1, forward strand.
AATTAGTGCGGTGGCAGCTCAGACGGCAGTTGCGGTTGAAACAATCAAGGCACATAAACGTCTGGCAAGAGAAGAAGTTGCACGGGCTAATTATTCACGCTTTATGCCTGAATATGTCGTTAAACAACTGCTCGAACACCCTGATTCTTTTCAATTGGGCGGAGTTAATGAAACGATCACCGTGCTTTTTGCCGACATACGCGGGTTTACGGCACTTTCTGAAACGCAGAATCCTGAGAAGGTCGTCGGCTTGCTTAATCGCTATTTTACGGCAATGTCGGAAATTATCTTTGAACACGGCGGAACACTCGATAAGTATTTGGGCGATGGCTTGATGGCACTTTTCGGAGCTCCAAAGGCATCGTCGCACGATGCTGATAATGCCGTCAAAACGGCAATTGCAATGCAAAAACGTATAAGTGATTTAAACGCGGAATTAAAAAGAGAAGGCTTTCAGGAAATTTCCATCGGGATTGGTTTGCATACAGGAGTTGCAACGATTGGATACATCGGCTCGGAACAGCGTTCGGAATACACGGCAATCGGCGACACAGTGAACCTTGCTTCACGGCTCGAATCAAGTTCAAAGGGCGGCGAAATTTTGATCAGTAAAGATACGGCAAAGGCTTGCAGTGAGCCTTTGCCGATTAAACAACGCGAACCTTTACAGGTAAAAAATCGGGTTCAACCCGTTTCACTATTTGAGGTTAAGTGGAATTAAGTTACAATAATTTTAGTCATTCTATATGAATGGAGATTAAAAAAATCGAATTTTGAACAAGGGAATACCGTTTTATGGTGAAACTTTCATCACTTAAAAAATTAGTAACCGATTCTATGGCAATAGATATGGGAACTGCCGGCACTATAATCGCCGTCAAGGGGCGTGATGTAGTGTTGGACGAACCTTCTCTGGTTGCCGTCAATGAACTCACCGAAGAAATTGTTGCATACGGACAGGAAGCATTCGATATGCTCGGACGCGAAGGACGCGATATTGTTGTCAAAGCACCTTTGAGCGGAGGTGTTGTTGCCGATTTTGAACGCACGAAAAAGATGCTTGCACACTTTGTCAAAAATGCTAAATCGGGTGGTTCGCAAGTTTCGCTGCAAGCCGTTATGAGTATGACTTCCGATGTAACGCACGTCGAGCAGAGAGCCTTACTGAATGCCGCCGAAGAAGCTCATATAGGAAAAGTTTTTATGATGGAAGAAGGTTTGGCGGCGGCTTTCGGAGCAGGCGTTAATCCGGGAGATAAAAGAGCTTCGGCAATTGTTGACATCGGAGCCGGAACGACGAATGTGGCGATTGTTGCTAAAGGCTCAGCCGTGCATTCGCGTTCGGAGCGGATTGGCAGCAATGAAATTAATAAAGCCCTTGCCACTCACTTAAAACGTAATAGAGGTTTGCAGGTCGGTGAAGAATCAACCGAGCATCTTAAAGTTACGTTTGCATCGGTAATCGTTCCCGAAAAGTTAGAAAAGGAAGCAACTATTCGTGGACGTGATGTGAAAACGGGTAGTCCGGCAGCGGTAATTGTTACTGCCGGAGAAATTTATCCGATTGTTGAAGCAATTGTCCGGCGGATAGCTCAGATGGTCAGCGATACTCTGACCGAACTTCGTCCCGAAGTTGCCGCAGATATTTATGACCGCGGTATAATTTTAACGGGCGGCGGTGCTTTGCTCGAAGGTTTTGATCAATATCTGCGGAATTTTGTAAATCTGCCGGTTACCATTTCAGATGAACCGAGATACGCGACGGTTCGCGGTCTGGCTAAAATGTTTGATGAACCTGAATTGCTTGAAAGAGTTTCCCGCAATGAACTTTCTATTCTGCAAAACGCCGAAGTTCCTTTTGAAGCCTGATTTTATTTTGAGAGAATTCATCAAAAGGAGTTGAGAAAAGTTTTCTCAACTCCTTTTTTCTGCTATTTTTTATTATAGTTTATGAAAGCCTTTCTCGAATTTTTCAAGCGTCAACTTCTCGTAACGCACATTTACGGAATTCCCGTCCGGGTTGATTATCGTTGGTTTATAGTCCTTATTTTAATGGCTTGGCTGACGGCGGGAAATATTCCCGATTCGCTGATTAAAAACGAGATTGTAAAATATGCACTTGGGCTTATTACGATATTGATTTTCTTTTTTTCGATATTTCTGCACGAACTTGCTCACGCCTTTGTTGCACGCAGAGAAGGGGTTGATGTGCTGGAAATTCTGCTTCATCCTTTCGGTGGTTTCGCTAAATTACGCCGCGAACCCGACACGCCGCGAGCCGAATTTCGCATTGCCATTGCCGGACCGGGAGCAAGTTTTTTGATTGCCGTAATCTTTTTATTGCTGATGACTCTTTCCAGTTCTTTGGAAACAAATATTCTTACACCCTTATTTTTCGTTCTGTTTTTATTAAATCTGCTTTTGGCAATTTTCAATCTTTTTCCGGGTTATCCTCTGGACGGCGGCAGAGTTCTGCGGGCGTTTCTCTGGCAACGCGGCAAAGATTTAAATGAGGCAACAAGTTTAACGGGAAAATTCGGACAGATAATTTCTCTTGCACTCATAATTTTCGGGCTTTATATGATTTTGGTAAATGCCGATTTGTTTACTGGATTCTGGACAATTTTAGTCGGAGTGTTTTTGTTTGATGCGGCGGCGGGAATAATCCGTCAAGTGAACAGTTTCGAGAATTTGCTCGTAGAAAATATTATGGAACTGCCGATTTCGATTGAACCCGGAACTTCGGTTATGGAATTTGTTGACAATGTTCTGCCGCTTCACCGACAGACGGTTTTCCCCGTTGCCAAAGATCATCAGCTTTACGGATTTGTTTTACTTAGAGATATAAAAAAACGTCTGCCGCGAAAAGATTGGCGTAAAGCAATAATTCAGAATGTAATGCGAAAGGTCGAAGCGGATTGCTTTGTTGAAACGGATACTTCCGTCGTTGTGGCAAAAGAATTAATGCGTGTCAACGGAATCGGAGTTCTCGGAGTGTTGAATAAAAAAGGTGAATTCGTCGGTTTTATCCAACGCGGACGAATCCGCCGCCGAAATTAGAAAAAATACATTGTGATAATGGAAACCGGAAGATGGATAATTTATTGTTTAACAAAAGCGATAATTATTAATTCCTCCTTCTCAACTTTTAATACTCTGTTGGAGTAAGATTAAAATAAAAATTGCTGAACCAACCTTAAAACTTTCTTTCATCCGCTTTGATGAAATTTTTAATTGGCACGATTTTCGCATAAAATTTGTCTGGAGAGTTTTAATAATCAAAATTGTTTTAGCCATCTGTGATGTGATTTATCCGCATCATAGAATTCAGTAACATCAAGTTTAAAACTTACAGTTACTTTTAACCAGTATTTATTTGGTGATTCTCCAGATTTAAAAAACTTTTTTTGCAATAGTTCAAAAAAGACTTGAATTATTTGTGCTATTCTAACAATTAGTAAAACTTAAAAAATTGCTTTATTAATTGAGATTTCTTTATACGCTTTTAGTAAAATCAAATACCTTCTGGGTTTGTAACACGAAAAAAAATGCAAGTAAGCGAATACCTTCCGGCAGTAAATTCACTAAAGATCGCATTAGATATGATATTTGTTTTTATCATTGTCTATGTCGTGATGAAATTACTGCGTGGGACGAGAGCCGTGCCGACCGTTGTTGGCATAGTGCTGCTTGCACTGCTTTACTGGTTTGCTGTTGCACAGGATTTAGTTACGCTGGAATTTGTTTTGGCTTCGGCGATTTTTTATCTGCCGATTTTGATAATCGTTCTTTTCCAATCTGAAATCAGACAGGCATTTATTTTCTTCGGCAATCGTCTGCGGCTTCCCCTGATTCGCAAACAAAACGACAATATGGGAAAAACGATTTATGACGAGATCGTTCTGGCGGCGACAACTTTAGCATCTTCTAAAACGGGAGCTTTAATTGTTTTTGAAAGGGCTGTCGGGTTGCGGAATTTTATAGATGCAGGTGTTCAGATAGATTCAAAAATAAGTTACGATTTGCTCGTTACAATTTTTAATCCGGCAACACCTTTACACGATGGTGCGGTAATTATTCAACAAGAACGCATTGCCGCCGCGTCCTGCTTTTTGCCTCTGACAAAAAATCCGAGTATTTCCCGCGAACTCGGCACACGCCATCGTGCCGCCATCGGAGTTACGGAAGGAACGGATGCGATTTCCGTAGTCGTTTCAGAAGAAACAGGTTTGATCTCATTTGTCGAAGACGGCGAAATCCGCCGCAATATTGAAACAAAACATCTGCGAAGGCTTCTGCTGAAATCAATGAATGTTTCGCTGACAAGCAGCAACCAAAAAGCTAAAAAAAAGCTGAAAGAAACGGCGGCAAATACAATTAATGAAACTGAAACAGAAGTAACGGTTGGATAAGATATAATATGAATTTTTCTTTTGGAAAAGAAAATTTTATCGGCAACAAGCAGCGAAAAATTTTCGTCAGCCATTGGTTCAGGCGAATTTTTCTCGACGATTGGATGATGAAACTCATCGCCTTGATAATTACGCTTGCACTCTGGCTCGGCGTTACGGGTTTGCAGGATACGACTACGACCCGGCTTAGAAATGTTACGCTTAATCCGCTTATTTCAAACGAACTTGAGATAACAAATTCGCCCGTTCAGGAAGTTGACCTCGTAGTAAAGGGAGATAAACGCAAAGTGGACCAGCTAAATCCGCGTGATCTGGTCGTTTCATTAGACTTAACCGATATTCAGTCGGGCGACAGAACAATTCAGATTACGCCGCAAAATGTAACGGTTGACCTTCCGAGCGGTGTGAAAATTGATGAGATTCAACCCGATAAAATTGCCATAAAACTGGAAAACGTCATCCAACGCAGAGTTCCCGTTTCGCCCGAAACAGAAGGAAGTATCGCTAGCGGTTACGAAATTTACAGTTCAACCGTTATGCCTGCAGAAATTATTGTGCGTGGACCGAAAAGTTCCGTCGAATCACTGGATTATGTTTCAACCGAAAAAGTTCCTCTCAAAGACCGCAAAGAAGGTTTTACAGTTCAGCAAATTCCTATAAATATTACGAATCCGAAAATAACCGTTGTCAACACGGCGGCAGTAAGCGTCAGTTTCAAAATCGGCGAGCGAAGAATCGAAAGGCTTTTTGTTGTCCCGTATGAAACCGAATCCAGAAAAGGAACTGCCAGTGTTCTTTTATACGGACCCCGCTCCATTTTGGAAAAGTTAACGGCGGCTGATCTGCGAATAGTCGAGCAAGACTCGCCAAACGGAGTCGCAAAACTTCGTGTCATTCTGCCCAACGATATTTCAAATATGACGGAAATAAAAAATTTGAAATTCAGGGAATAGAAAATTTTCCAGTGTGATTTATTTGAACCACTTGCACGGGCGGGTGGTTTTATTTTGAATAAAATTTGGTATTTCCCTTCGAACTCACGTAAAATCATTAAACAAAACAAATTTATCAAAAAGGTAGAAAATGAAACAATTTATCACAAATTTTTTAACGCTTTTTTTCTTTATATCCGTTCAAACATTTGCTCAAACTGTCGGCTTTGGAAATGTGCCGTTGGAAAAACTCATCCAAATCGTCAAAGCCGAGGACGAACTCCGCTATGACGAAACTCTGGAAAATCTTATCAAAGATAAAAATCCGGCGGTTCGATTGCGTGCGGTTCACGCCGCCGGACGCATCGGGGATGAACAAGCAATTCCGCTTCTTGCAACTGTTTTGGAAAAGGATTTTGACCAGATCAGACAAACGGCGGCATTTTCTCTCGGCGAGATTGAATCAATCAAAGGTGCGGATGCGATTTTGAAAATTTTATCCAATTATAAAATTGGAGATGGAGTTCGCTCGACGGCAATCGAAGCGGCGGGAAAAATTGCGGCGGCAAATGAAAAGGACGAAAAATCAAAAATGCTCCGCGAAATGATTTTGAGCAATCTGGAATTTGAAGCAAACAAGAGTTCTGCTCCGAATGAAGATGTTATTTTGCTCGGAATTACGGCGGCTCTGCGGGCAAAGCCGGAAGGTGCGGAAGCGACACTCGCAAAATTTTTAACCAATTCAAACTGGCGAATTCGTGCCGATGCTTTAAATACTCTGGCAAGACTTCGTGCCAAAAATGTAAGTGAAAAAACCTTTGAACTTTTATCAAAAGACGAAAATCCAATCGTCCGTGCAAATGCCGCGAGAGTTTTGGGAACGGCAAATTATGAAGCGGGTTTGGAATTAATTTTAGATAAAGCAGTACACGACAAGGATTTGCGTGTGCGTATAAATGCGGTTCGGGCTTTGAGTTCATTTAAAAATAAAAAAGTCGCGGACGGACTTTTAGCACGTGCAGAGAATTTATTTGCCGAATACAAAAAATCAAAGTATAAAAATCCGATTGAGGAAAATGAACTTTTAACAATTGCTTCGACTTTGGGAACGATTTTGAAAGGGTCAAACGAAGAACGTGCAGTTAAATTTTTAGATGAATTCCGCAAACTCGAAAAACACACATCTCCCGAAGTTGAAATTGCACTTGTCCGAATTTCGCCAAAAACTTATGCCGAAACCAAACTGCCGAAAGACATTGAATGGAAAGGCACAAGCGGTTTTGTCGCAGGTTTGAGCGAAGCGATTGATCTGGAAGACGGCGGCGAAGATGTTAAAAATTTGCAGAACACGGCAAAAACCGTTCTCGGCACATACATAAAAAACGCGAGTTTGAGCAACGCTGAAGTTGATAAATCATTTCCCGACATTTTGAACGCTTACGCAAAATTCAAAACCGACGATCTGGCTAAAATTTTGCAGGATTCCTTGAAATACGATGATGTGATTATTCGTTCAACTGCTGCAAATCTTTTGGGCGAAATCAAACCTGAAAATCCCGAACAGGCGTTGGAAATTTACAGGGCTTTATCGAACGCTTTAGCAAAAGCACGGACTGATAAATTAAACGATGCGTCTTTGGCAATTCTCGATGCGTTAAAGAAGCAATATGAAAACCGCCCGACTCCGCAAACCGTAAAATTTCCATATTTCACACCGTTTATTTCCGCAATTGAATCGCCCGATTATCTTATTCGCCGAAAAGCGGCGGAAATCTATCGGGGTTTTAATATTCCAAAACCCGATCCGATGACGGTTGGAAATCCTGACTTTGCACCTTTTGAAATTCCAAAAAATAACGGAATCGTAAAATTTGCTGGTGAAGTTGACAAAAACGGTGCAAGATCAAGAGTCGTGCGGGCAGATTATAAACGTGCCGTGTCCCGTAAATACGGCGATGTCCAAGCCATTTTGAAAACCGAAAAAGGCGAATTTACAATCGAGTTTTTTCCCGAAGCCGCACCTCTGACGGTTGATAATTTTATCAAACTTGCTCAAGCGGGATATTTCAACGGCTTGGAAATTCATCGTGTCGTCCCTAATTTTGTTATGCAGGACGGTGATCCACGCGGCGACGGAAGCGGCGGACCGGGTTGGCAGATACGCGATGAGATCAACCAACTTCAATACGAACGCGGAATGGTCGGAATGGCACTTTCGGGAAAAGACACGGGCGGCTCACAATGGTTCATAACGCATTCCCCGCAACCGCACCTCGACGGCGGCTATACAATTTTCGGCAAAGTGAACGAAACCGATATGAAAATCGTAGATAATCTTGCACGCGGCGATAAAATTTTGAGTGTGAAGATTATTGAAAATGGTTCAAAGACCAAAGAAAAAAAATGAGTCCACAGATAAACACAGATGAACACAGATTTTTATTGATTTATTTGTGTTTATTAGTGAAATTCGTGGCTAAAAAATTATGCAGGATATTGAAGAATTACAAAAAATAGAAAGCCGTTCAAAAACAGGCGTAACCAAACAGGAACGAAAGCAGATCGAAGTTGAAGAAAGTCTGGAAACGCTTTCGCGTTATCTGGACGGACTTTTCAAAATTCCGGGAACGGGCTGGAAATTCGGGCTTGATGCGGTGATCGGTTTGATTCCGAATGTCGGCGATATTTCGACTTCCCTTCTTTCGTTTTATATTTTGATCGCCGGCGTGCGTTACGGTGTGCCGAAAATTACACTTTTTCGGATGGCTTTAAATATCGCTCTGGATTATGTAGTCGGGATGATACCTTTTATTGGCGATGCTTTTGATTTTTTCTGGAAGTCAAATAAAAAAAATATGGATTTGATCCGCGAACACGGAATGGGACGCGGTTCGGGAACGACGGGCGATTGGCTTTTTATAATTTTAATTATTGCACTTTTAATCGGATTGTTAGTTGGTTCCGTTTTGGTAAGTTTGCTTATTTTGGGTTATCTAATCAGCGGGTTTTGGGATTTGTTAAAATTCTAGTTTTTAGAAAGTGCGATTTGAAAATTCAGAATGTAAATTTTCCAAATTATATTCGGTTTAATGAGCGTTAAAATAAATCTAAGCCACCGCTTTATCTCTATCAATTTCATAACGGTCAATTTTCAAATATAGACCTCGGCGGGTTATGTCCAGTTCTTTGGCGACACGCGAAATATTGCCGTCGTGGCGACGTAAGGCATCAATTATCATTTGACTTTCGAGTTCGGCAACAGCTTCATCTAAAGTTGCTCCCTGTTTTCCTACATTATAAGTTCCAACCGAACCCCGGTGAGACATAATCGGCGTTACATTGCTGCCTTCAATCGGCGAGATCGGTGTTGCATTGCGTTTTAGGTCGGAAGAAAGATGATCCGGTGTGATAACCTCGCCGTCGGTGGCACGGGCGACGATTCGCTGGACTTCATTGCAAAGCTGACGGACGTTTCCTTCCCAGTTGCAAACCATAAGCAGGTCTATGGTTTGCGGAAGAATTCTAATATCCCGCTTATTAAATCTTAGGAGTTACGCAGTTGAATAAATATTTTTCATTATTTATGTCTTCAAAATTTCATTGGGGTAGATTTTTTGCACAAAACATAATTTGAATTTATCAAAATTCTGCCCCGGAGTCTATAATTTCAGAGATAAGAAATGAAAAAACGGATAAAATAAGAAATAATATGACACCCCTTTCGGTATATTGAAAGAAATAATTTGGAGTAAAAAATAAATTGACAACAGAAAAAAAACGGCTTGAATTAGCAAATAAACGAAAGAAAGATTGGAAACTTTGGGGCAGCTATGTATCGGAACGTGCGTGGGGAACTGTCCGCGAGGATTATTCGGCGGACGGTTCGGCGTGGGAATATTTTCCGTTCGAGCAATCTCACTTAAAAGCATATCGCTGGAATGAAGACGGTATCGCGGGAATTTGCGACCGGACGCAGAAAATCTGTTTTGCTGTTTCGTTTTGGAACGGCAAGGACAAAATATTAAAAGAAAGACTCTACGGACTTTCAGGACATCAGGGAAATCACGGCGAAGATGTGAAGGAATATTATTATCATCTCGATAACACGCCGACGCATTCCTATATGAAATATCTCTACAAATATCCGCAAGCTGAATTTCCGTATGAAAATTTACTGAAAGAAAATGAAAACCGCGATAAATCACAACCCGAATATGAATTAATTGACACGGATATTTTTAACGAAGACAAATATTTTGACATTTTTATCGAATTTGCAAAAGCTGAATTTGACGACATTTGCATAAAAATTACGGCACACAATCGCGGCGGAGAAAATGCACCGCTTCATATTTTGCCGACGGTTTGGTTTCGCAATACCTGGTCTTGGTTTGACGATGCGGAAAACCCCGAAATGCAGATCGCCGATACTGACGCAGAAAATCTTTCGTCAATAAGTATCAATGAACAAGAGCGGGGCGAATATACACTTTATTGTTCAAGCGGTGCGGAATTGCTTTTTACCGAAAACAATACGAATTACAAAGCACTTTACGATTCTGAAAATAAATCTGATTTTACAAAGGACGGCATCGGTGAATATGTCATAAATGAAAATAAAACCGCTGTAAACCCGGAACAAAAAGGCACAAAAGCGGCGGCAAAGTATTCATTTGAAATCAAAGGCGGAGAAAATAAAACAATTTACCTGCGTCTGAGCGGAGAAAAATCCGCGGAGAAAAAATCATTTAAATCTTCCGAAAATTTCATCAAAGACTGCGAGAAGATTTTCAAAAAAAGAATTAAAGAAGCCGATGATTTTTACGCTTCGATCATTCCCGCAAATCTAAGCATTGATGCAAACAGCATAATGCGGCAGTCTTTGGCGGGAATGCTCTGGTCGAAACAGTTTTATCATTATGTCGTAGAAGAATGGCTGGAAGGCGATCCGGCATTTCCGTCGCCGCCCGAACAGCGTTGGGAAGGCAGAAATTCCGATTGGCTGCAGCTTTACAACGACGATATAATTTCGATGCCTGACACATGGGAATATCCCTGGTATGCGGCGTGGGATTTAGCGTTTCACTGCATTCCGCTGGCTTTGGTTGATCCCGGATTTGCAAAACGTCAATTGGTTTTGCTCCTGCGGGAATGGTATATGCACCCGAATGGGCAAATTCCCGCTTACGAATGGGCTTTTTCGGATGTCAATCCGCCCGTTCACGCCTGGGCGGCGTTGCGTGTCTATCAAATCGAACGTAAACAGACGGGCAAAGGCGATCGCGATTTTCTGGAAAAGATTTTTCATAAATTACTGCTCAATTTCACTTGGTGGGTGAACCGTAAAGATGAAGAGGGCGATAATGTTTTTGAAGGCGGATTTTTAGGGCTCGATAATATCGGCGTTTTTGACCGAAACGATGATTTGCCGTTGGGCGGACATCTCGAACAATCGGACGGCACGAGTTGGATGGCGATGTTTTGCCTGAATATGCTGGCAATCGCTCTGGAACTTGCCAATGAAGATAAAGTTTATGAAGATGTGGCGAGCAAATTCTTTGAACACTTCATATACATTTCCGATGCGATGAACAATCTCGGACACGAGGACACCGAACTCTGGGACGAACGCGACGGATTTTATTACGATGTTCTGCATATTCCGGGACACTCAAATGAACGTCTGAGAGTTCGCTCGATGGTTGGTTTAATTCCGCTTTTTGCCGTTGAAACTCTGGAGGAAAACTGGCTCGACACGCTGCCTGATTTCAAACGCCGGACGGATTGGTTTATCAAAAACCGCCCCGAATTGATAGACGACATCGCCTGTCTGCAAGCCGAGGGCGAGGAAAAACGCCGTCTGCTCGCACTTGTCAATACTGATCGTCTAAAGAGAGTTTTGCGGGTGATGCTTTCGGAAAATGAATTTTTGTCCGATTACGGAATTCGTGCGATGTCGCGTTATCACAAAGATAATCCGTATAAATTTGAAGTCGGCGACGAAACTCACACAGTTAGATACGAACCGGGCGAATCACGCAGCGGAATGTTCGGCGGGAACTCGAATTGGCGAGGTCCGATCTGGTTTCCGATGAATTATCTGATAATCGAATCGCTCCAAAAATTCGACTATTATTTCGGCGATGATTTCAAAGTCGAATTTCCGACGGGTTCAGAAAAAATGCTGACGCTTTGGGAAGTTTCCCAGGAACTCGAAAAACGTCTGAGTAGTATTTTCCTTAAAGACGACGAGGGCAGACGTGCCGTTTTCGGTAACGACGAAAAGTTTCAAACCGATGAACATTTTAAAGATTATCCGCTTTTCTATGAGTATTTTCACGGTGATAAAGGTTGCGGTTTAGGTGCAAGCCATCAAACGGGCTGGACGGGTTTAATTGGAAAAATCCTGAAACAAATAGGAGAGTATGAGTGAAAATGGAAAATGGAAAATGGAAAATGGAAAATGGAAAACGGATAACGGATAATTATTTTTAAGCTAACAGTGAAAGTTTTAATGAATTATGAAAAAGACTTTAACCACAGAAAAAATAAATAATGAAAGACTATTGGCTCTTCGCATTATCCGTTTTCCATTATCCGTTATCCGTTTTCCATTGATATTATTCGTATTATTTTTTATATCTTCCGTTGGTTTTGCACAAAATCAATGTCTTTCCGAAACTGAAGCGGATAAAATTATTCAAACGATAAAGAATTCGCCAAAACTCAAAAAAAATAAAAACCTGGAAAGTGAGCTTTTAAAAATGCAGAACGCTCAAACGGATTTGAATGAAAAAGTTCTTACAAATTCCGGAAAAAACCAGCAATTTGTTAAAGAATTAAACAAATTAAGCCGTCAGCATTTAATACGTTTATGCGGAATTCTCAAAGAGAACGGCTGGCTCAGAAAAGAAACCGTTGATACGGAAGGACTCGAAGCCGCACTTTTTATAATCAGAAACAGCAACGATGTGGAGATTCAACGCGAAATTTTTCCCGTGATTGTTGAAGCGACGCAAAAAGGTTTTATATCAAAGGCAAATCTTGCTTCATTAATTGACAGAATCCGCATAAAATCCGGCGGCAGACAAATTTTCGGAACGCAGATCAAGATCGAAGATGAAGTCGGGTTTTTGTATCCGCTGGAAAATGAAGCGAATGTTGATAAGTGGCGAAAAATCTACGAACTGCCGACGCTTTCCGATTTTATCAAATATATCGAGACCGAATATCGAACAATCGTCGTTAAAATGCCGCCGCCACCGACGCTTAAAAACGATAAAAACACTTCAAAAAGCAGCGATAATTTGCTTTTGGGATTAAGCGTTGATGACGATGAAGTTTTAAATATCGAAAGCAAACTTGTGAACTTAAACGTCCGCATATTGGATAAAGATTTGAACGGTACACGCGGTTTGAATTTGAAAAAAGAAGATTTTCAGGTTTCTGAGAACGGCGAGGAGCAGGAAATTTCTTTTTTCTCAAATACCGACACGCCTTTTGATCTGGTTTTATTGCTCGATCTTTCGGGTTCGACTCTGCAAAAACAGGGATTGATCGCCGATTCCGCCCGACGTTTTATCGAATTAGCCAGACCGAAAGACCGAATCGCAATCGTAGGTTTTACCGACCGCGTAAGAATTGTTTCGGAATTTTCGAGTAATAAAAATGAACTTTTTGCGAAACTTGAAGCAATTGATGATTACGGAAGTTCCAAAGTCTGGGACGCACTCGATTTTACATACAAAAAAATTCTCGCCGCATCACAAGAAAAAGGCAGACGAAGTGCCGTAGTTTTTATGACCGACGGCGTGGATAATACGCTTTTGCAAAATTCCATACGCATAAACGGGAGAAGTTCATACAACTCGATGCCGCCTTCAAAAATAACATTTACCGAGTTGCTTGAAACCGTCAGAAATAATGATGCGAATGTTTTTTCAATTTATTTAGATACGGAATTATCATATTTGGGCAGATACGCCAACGATAAATCCTACCGTCAGGCACGCCGAAGTCTGCAAATGCTCGCGGAAGAATCGGGCGGACAGTATTATCGTGCGGGACAAATTGAAGAATTAAACGGAATTTACAAAAAAATCGTCAATGAACTCAGCGAAGTTTACAGTCTGGGCTACGAACCGAAAGACGAAAAAAATGACGGCTCGTGGCGTGAATTAAAAATCAAACTAAAAGGAAAACCCGATTTAATCGTCAAAACCAAACGCGGTTATTACGCAAATTAAAATGTTGTAAATAAAATTGTGGAGGAAACTGCTTGTTCTAACCCAATGATTGAAGCGAAAACTCAATGAAAATCTCTTATGAAAAATTTAATGGTTTTAGGGACATTTATCTAGAAGATAGTTTTGTCTTGAAAGTAATCGAAAAACCAAATGTAATTAAATTTGGGAATTATCTACTTTACACACCCGAATAAATAGAAATATAGGGTAAAACCCGTCTTACATTTTTGAAAATCATAGCAAACTATTTCTTTTCAGATTTAGTTTGCTTTTTCTTTTTCGGTTTCTCTTTTAAATCCTCATTCTCGACAGGTTTGATTTTGAGCAAATCTTCTAAGACTTCCTCGAACTCTAAACCTTTGAAATCAAGGTCGGTTTCTTTCTTATTCTTGTCTTTTGATACCATTAGACTCTACACCTTGTAATTTACCTCCATTATTTAATAAATAATTAAATAATAGATGGAATTACCCGCAATCATAAACTATTGTAACCACGCGTGTTAACGGGTTTGGCGATTCAAACCACGCTACCTGTAAAAAAACGTAGTAAATCTATTTGACGCAATAATAAAATACAGGTATATTTAAAATTCAAAGGACGAGTAGTTTTCAGTCGCCAAACCATAATCTACTCGCCCGATACAAAAGAGGTTAACAAATGTGGAATATATTATTCCGCAACCTCTTTTGTATTTATAGCAAATAAACTTAATTAAATCAAAGAGGTTTTTATGGAAACAGATATTAAATCTTTATTAGAAAAGGCAAAAAATGAAGAAAATAGTCTTTCGGACAAACACGAAAAGCTAAAACGTGAATATGAAATAACTTCAGAAGAATTAGAAAAAGTTCGTTACACTATTAGCTTTATCAAATCCAACATAAGCAGCAACGCCGAAAAAGAAGAGGAAGAGGCAAACCAAGAACTTGAAAATCTAATTAATTTATTTGACGATGACGCAACGGCAGACGACATTACGTTTGTTGGCGGTTCTGAAAGTTTACTCCACGAAATACGAGAACCAATGCATATATCTACACTTGTTGGGTATTTTGAGAAAATTGGTAAACCGACCACCTCAAAAAGATTAGCAACCAACTTACGAACCGATACAAAAAAAAGGTTCAGAAATTTAGGTAGGAATGTTTGGGCATTGCGTGAATGGAGCAATTAAACAATTCCTAACAAAAAGTTCTGCAAATGCAGAAACTCCGATGCGGTAAACATCGGAGCATCTCACTAATGGAGGTATTCAAATGAATACCCAACACGCCTATAAGGGCAAGCACAAGAGGAGTTCTTGTGTAAAAATTGATAAACAAAAAGTTACAACTTATATTTATCATTCTGATAACACGGTGATTCAAACTGTTGATAGCAATGGAAATGTAGAAACGAGTATTGAACCACCTTAACAAGCGGGGCGGGAAAATCCGCCCCTGCTTAAAGCGGACGTGGCGAAACTGGTAAACGCTCTTGTTCGGGGAACAAGCGATGCACCACATCTTGCGGGTTCGAGTCCCGCCGTCCGCAATTTAATTGTATCAAAATCTCAGTTAACTTAATACAATTATTTGATGGTTGTCAAATTTCATTAATTGTTTGCATTGTGTTTATTAATAGGTTTGTGATACATCAAACGCTTACCTACAACGCTTTCAATGGCTTTTACCGTTCTTTCACCGTCCGAAACCTTACGCAAATTAAATCTAAAATCAAATTCGCTCAAATATCTATGCAGATGTTTTTTAGATACGTGGTGAAAAGTTCCGATAATTCCACGTTTCAAAAGAGCGTGAACGCTTTCGGCTGTGTTGACGTGGCTTTCATTTCTTACATATTCACCTTTCTTATGATTTACAGATTGGTGATCGGCAAACAAACCGCCAACGAATGAATAAGACGGGCTTTCATCAGTATTGATGCACGCACCCGTTTCAACACATTCAAGCATTGCTTTTTTCAAGTTTTCGCCTGTTACGGTTTCCATATGTTGCATTCTTACTCTGCCATCACGTTCAACTAAAGTAACAACTGGTGCTTTATCTACCGTTCCGCGTCCTTTGATGCGTTTTGCTCTGACTGACTTGTGCATATTTCGGGATTTTCCACCGATATAAGTTTCGTCAACTTCTACCGTTCCATTGAGTTTTGAGAATAAAGGTTCTTGAGTCATTGCGTAGCGGATGCGATGACACATAAACCAAGCGGATTTATAAGTAATTCCTATCATTCTATGTAATTGATGTGCTGACATTCCTTTCTTTGACGAACAAATCAAATGAATAGCCAACAACCATTTATTAAGCGGGATGCGTGATTTTTCAAAGATTGTGTTAACCGTAACAGTAAATTGCTTACGACACGCTTTGCATTTATATAATCCTTTTCGTGCTTTGCGTCCTTTTGTAGAACTTGCATTTATCGGATAAGCACCTTTGTCAGATTCACATTTCGGGCAAATGATACCGTCTTTCCATCGCATAGATTCAAGTAATTCTCTTGCCTTATCTTCATCTGCAAAATACGGTGCTAAAGTGGCTAAATTGATTTGTTCATTTTTCATTTTGATATTATCCTCAACTAAGTAAGATTATATCAAAAAAGAGTGGGTGTGTAAAGTATATAATTCCCTTAAATTTTTAATGGAATTGGTTTTAACTCAAACTCATCCTATGTATTCGAAATCAAAGCCAAATGATATGTATTGTTATAAAATGGCTGAGTTAATATTTCCAAATGCAAAAGAAATAAATTGGATAGATAAAACCTTAATTCCTTCAAAAGATGCGTCAGGTGAAATTGATTATGGGAATATCCACCAGTTGTATTTTGAAAATGGATCGTATTGTATTTGGGGAGATTTAGGGCATTTAGAAATTAAATCCTTAGAACCGCAAAGTAAAGTAAATTAAAATTCGTTATTTTCGGACTACCCCGCAGCAAGCTGGCGGGGCATTCGCCCGAAAATTAGTCGGTCAAAGCACCGACTACCACGAATTTTCTAAGAACAAAGAACTGTCGCCCTTTCAGGGCTAATAAGGAAACCCACGCTGCAAGCAGACGGGGAATTCTTTTAGATTCAAAAACCTTCGGGTCATCGGAATTATTATCTGTATTTCCATTAATTTGATTTCTTAATTCTATAAATAAAAGAATCCGTAAATTTGAAAAATTCCTGATTCTAAGAAATGATTTAGTGTCTTTTGAAACTTTTTTCGTTTAGAGTTAGGGATGTTGGCGGATAAAATATCTACAAAGTCCGCAAGAATTAATTTAGCACGAAGCAACAAAAAGTGTCAATAAATTTTAACAATGTTTGGTAATATTTATCTAAGCATTTAAAAGATGTGGAATTTACAATCAAATAATTAAACATTTATAATAATTTTGCCGAACAAAAAAGGAAAAAAAATGCCCGAACTGCCTGAAGTAGAACTTGTTACAAAATCTCTGAATTATCTCGTCAAAAAACGTAAAATCCTATTCGCCGAACTTTTACGAGAACGCCTTGCACCATTTAATTCACCCGAAGAATTCACCGAAAAATTAAAGGATACAATCATAAATTTCGTCAACCGCCGCGGCAAACACATTTTGTTTGATCTAGATAACAAATATACCCTAATGACGCATCTGCGGATGAGCGGACGTTTTATGTTTTTGCCGTTTGAACGCGAAAACCCGAAATTCACTCACGCTGTTTTTTACTTTGAAGATGAATCGCGTCTTGTATTCTGCGACCAGAGACATTTTGGTTTTATGAGACTTGTAAAAACTTCCGAACTGTATGAAACAAAGGAACTGAAAAAACTTGCTCCCGAACCTTTTTCCGATAAATTTTCACCGAAATATTTTCGTGATAAATTAAAAACTTCTTCACGCAGCTTAAAGGAATTTCTGCTTGACCAAACAAAAGTCTGCGGTTTGGGGAATATTTATGCGGCGGAAGCAATGTTTTTGGCAAGAATAAATCCGCAAACGCCGGCAAATAAAGTTTCGAGTGTTAAAGCCAATCGCCTGCATAAATTTATCAAGGAAGTTTTACAGGAATCTATCGAACACGGTTCAACATTAAATATAAATCCCGAAAACATTGACGGAAGTTATTACGGCGGAGGATATGAAAAGCATTGGCGGGTTTATAACCGCGAAGATGAACCTTGCGTAAACTGCGATATAAAAATCAAGCGTCTCAAACAAGCCGGACGCTCAAGTTATTATTGTCCGAATTGCCAAAAAAGCAGATAATTGATTGACACTTGACACTTCCGCATCAAAAACGCATTATTTATATTTACTAATCGTGGTGAGTTACGGCAACTTGCGACCACGTAAAACAAACTGCTAAACAGCTTCAAGAGAATTATAAAGAAAAGTCTTGTGTTGTTTAGCACGAGGCTTTTTTTGTTGGTGATTAGTAATAGGTAAGTTGTAACTTGCAAACGCAAACCAATTACCTATTACCAATTACCAACTACCAAAAACAAATGAAAAACTTTCGAGAAATTTTAGAAGATGACAGCGTGTATGTTTTTGACGGGGCGGTTGGCACGAGATTTTACGACAAAGGCGTTTATATTAATAAAAGTTACGACGAACTTAATTTAACCGCACCCGATTTGGTTCGTGAAGTCCACGAAGAATATGTCAAAGCCGGTGCGGACATCATTGAAACCAATACTTTCGGTGCGACTCGTCATAAGTTACAGCAATACGGACTTGAAAATAATCTACACGAGATAAATCTCAAAGCGGCAAAAATCGCACGTCAAGCGGCGGGCGAAAAAGCCTTTGTTGCAGGTGCGATCGGACCACTTGATCTGCGAATCGAGCCGTATGGTCCGACATCTTTCGATGAAGCAAAAGAAATGTTTTCCGAACAGATTTCCGCACTTTTGGAAGGTGGAGTTGATCTTTTTATTCTGGAAACTTTTTCCGATCTAGCCGAAATTCAGCAGGCAATAAGAGCAGTTAAATTACTCTGCGATTTGCCGATCATTGCCCAAATTCAGATTCAAACTAACGGAAAAACCGTGTTCGGTGCAACTTCGGATGTTTTTACAAAACGTCTGGACGAATGGGGTGCGGATGTCATCGGTTTAAATTGCGGAGTCGGTCCGACACATATTTTAAGCGGACTCGAAGAAATGCGTGCAGTTACCGATAAAAAACTCTCCGCCCAGCCGAATGCGGGACTGCCGCGTGATGTGCAGGGCAGACAATTTTATATGTGTTCGCCGGAATATATGTCAAAATTTGCCAAGCGTTTTATCAAAGCGGGTGCGAAATTTATCGGCGGATGCTGCGGCACGACTCCGAAACATATCAAATTGATGGTTGATTCCGTGCGTGCCATCAGTCCGCGTAAAGTCCAGATTTCCGTCAAAGAATCCGCAACCGTCAACGAAAATAAAAAGGTTGTTGAAGTCGAACCCGTTTCACCTCTCGAACGCTCGAATTGGTCACGCAAGATAGCTCAAGGTGAATTTGTAACTTCCGTCGAAGTTCTTCCGCCAAAAGGAGTTACGGCGGAAAAGACACTCAATTCTATTGAATTATTAAAAGAAGCGGGAGTTGATGCTGTAAATATTCCCGACGGTCCAAGGGCTCAAACCCGTATGTCGGCACAGGCAACAGCGATTTTGGTTGAACAAAAAGTTGGAATTGAATCCGTTCTGCATTATTGCTGCCGTGATAGAAATTTGCTCGGAATGATGTCCGATCTGCTCGGTGCGGCGGCACTCGGACTGCATAATTTACTTATAATTACAGGTGATCCGCCGAAAATGGGACCGTATCCCGATGCAACTGCCGTTTTTGATATTGATTCGATTGGCTTAACAAATATGGTCAACAAACTCAATCACGGTTTAGATTTGGGAAATAATCCGATCGGCACGCCAACCGCATTTTCAATCGGAGTCGGCGTAAATCCGGGAGCGATAAATCTGGATGAAGAAATCCGCCGTTTTGAATGGAAAGTCGAAGCGGGTGCGGAATATGCGATTACGCAACCCGTCTATGATACGGAGCAGTTGCACGTTTTCTTGGATAGAATTTCGCACGTCCGCATCCCGATTGTCGCCGGAATTTTTCCGCTTGTTTCGAACCGCAACGCCGAATTTATGCACAACGAAGTGCCGGGAGTTCGTGTTACGCAAGACATTCTTGATCGGATGCGAAAGGCTTCCGAAAAAAGTAAGGAACACGCCCGCGACGAAGGTTTGGCGATTGCACGCGAATCTCTGGAACAAATTAAAGACATAATTCAAGGGGTGCAGGTTTCCGCACCTTTCGGCAAGGTAAAATATGCGTTGCAGGTTTTTGATGTTTTGCCGCAGTTTCAAAACAAGGAAAAAAATATCGTAAAAGTTAATACCAGAGCATAAAACAATTTCTGTAATTGAGAAAAGTAAAAACGGCAGTAAATTTGAAATCAAACTTACTGCCGTATTTTTATATTTTACTAAATTTGCAAATCAATCAGGCGTTTGCCGATTGTGATTTCTTGAAATTTTGTTTTTCCTTTTCAAGTTTATTACCTAATTCTTCAAGGTCTGATTCGCTGAATTTATCTTCAACTTTTGGAAACATTTCCGCTTCCTCTTCTTGTGCGTGATGCTCAACACCTTCCATCAAAACCTTTAATTTCGGCTCAAATACTTCGCTGTCGTCCGACAATCCAACGATTTCCTTGATAAAAACATCAGCCTGATGATGCTCTTGGATTCCTTCTTTTACAATATCTTCAAGCCCTTGTTTTTCCCTGACCGCCGGATAAAAGATTTTTTCCTCAATATGTGTGTGAACATCTAATTCTTCTTTTATTTGCTTAAAAAGGTCTTTTTTTTCGCTCTCGCTATCGCTGGCTTTTACCTTTTGAAATAACCTTCTAACCTTATTGTGATCGTCTTTTAATAGTTTGATTGCATTCATAATCCTTCCCCCTATTCTTGAATTTAATTTAAAATAGAATGATTTTAATACATATTTCTATTTGATTTTAAATGACTGCAAAAATTATACCGTTAATAAAATACCTTTGCATATAAGACTTATTGTTAATTATGAGAATTTAAATGTTTAGAACAAAGAACAAAATTTAATTAAGTTAGCGTGAGTTCGAGACAAGAAATTTAACTACGAAATAAACGAAACTTTCACGAAAAATACGAAATAAAGACTAAATTCCATTTAAGCCTTGTATATTTTCGTGAATTTTTGTGTTTTTTTCGTGCATTTCGTAGTTAGTTTTACTTTCACAAAGTTAATTTTATATCGAACTGACGTTAAGTTACTGTGGATAATTTATCACTTTTACAATTCCCGTCTTGAGTTTATACGGATTTGGTTTTGGCGGATTTATCAATGAAAATCTATGGTTATACAAATTGGCAGAACCTGCACGGGGAGCATTTTGCCATTCATATTTTATGACCGCACCGTCCTTAAATTTGTATTCTCTTTCAATTCTGTTTTCTGAATGTGAGAGAGTTTCTTCAACAAAATGTTTTCGTATGTCTTGTAAGACACTTTCGACGTAGGTTTCTATATGCTCTGTTTCATTTATCATAGTTATTTATTCTCTTAATTATTACAACCAAAATTCTAATTTTCTAAAATGATTTTTCCAAACGCCTTGCTTTCAATAACTTCCGTGTGTGCCTTCGGAGCATCTGCAAGCGAAAACTTTTTGCCAACAATCGGATTCAGATAACCTTCGCTCAAGCCTTTATAAATCTGTTTGTGAATCTCCTCAAATTCTTTTTCCGAAGTATTAAACAAAGCTACACCCCGAATCGTTGCGTCTTTTTCCATCGTCAAACGCGGATTAAATTCTAAACTTCCACGATTTCCGATAACGATAATTCGTCCGAATTTTGCCAAAACTTCAAAATCCTTCGCCAGATTTTTATTCGCCAGCATTTCCAAAATTATGTCAACGCCTTTATTTTCAGTCGCTTCGTTAATTTCATCCAGATAATTTTCGCCTGAGTGGTCAAACACAAAATCCGCACCTTGTTTCTCTACCAAATTTTTTCCGTCTTCAGAACTCGCCGTGCCGATAATTTTCAAGCCCGCATTTTTCGCCCATTGAACCGCCGCAATTCCGACCGCACCACTTGCCCCGTGAATCAAAACCATTTCACCCAATTTTGCTTCCGCCTTTTGAATCAAAGCCCGATACGCCGTCGCATAAGGTACAAATACTCCCGCACCTTGCTCAAATGTCGCGTTTTCCGGCAATTTCCAAACCTGATCTTCTTGACACAAAGCAAATTCGGCATAAGTTCCCGTTATCGAACCCGCCAGATAAACTCTTTCACCCACTTTAACTTTTTGAATATTTTGACCGGTTTTCTCTACAATCCCCGCCGCATCTTTTCCCGGCGTGTATGGCAAATCGGGTTTGATCGCGTGAGTTCCCTGCCGAATGTATGTGTCAACCGGATTGATTCCCGCCGCTTTTATGCTTACCAGAATCTGATTTTTTTTTTGCTCTAAATCTGAAACTTCCTCAAGTTTCATCACATCAGGCTCGCCGAATTCTCTAACAATTATTACTTTCATATTTTAGCTTTCAGCTTTTTAAAAAGTAAAACGGCGAGGCGAACAAAAACTGCTCACTGCTCACCGCTTACTGTCAACTTCCAAAAATTACGCCGCCGCACTTTCGGCTGAATGTTTTTCGAGTGCCTGTGCAATCGCTTCTTTTGAAACCGCACCGACAATGCGTTCCTGTTCCTCACCGTTTTTGAAAACGATCAAAGTCGGAATACCGCGAACCCCGTATCTTTGCGGAACGTTCATATTTTCATCAACATTCATTTTATAAACAACCGCTTTCCCATCAAATTCTTCGGCAACTGATTCAACTGTCGGAGCGATCATACGGCACGGTCCGCACCATTCCGCCCAAAAATCAACCAAAACCGGTTTGTCCGAATTTAATACGTCCGATTCAAAATTAGCATCCGTAACTTCCTTTGCAAAATCTCCCATTGTTTTTTATATCTCCTAAACTATTAATAATCTACTAAAAAAATTGCCTTTCTAAATAATACTTCTTATCTAAAAACAAATCAATTGTAACAATAAAAGTTACAATTAGCAAATTATAATAAATATGCTCTGGCACAGTATGTGCAATCTATAACATTATGTTTTATAATTGAAACAAATTAATACAACAGGAGTAACTATTATGATAGACAAAAATGAATTAAACGATGCAGAAAACACTAATGCGGTAAAAGACCCGGACAATTGGACAACCGGAGACGAAAAAATGACCGGAGCTCAAGCGTCTTATTTACAGACACTCTCCGAGCAGGCAAATGTAGATTTTGACGAGAATTTGACCAAAGCCGAAGCATCGAAACGTATTGATGAACTGCAGAAAAAAAACGGACGCGGGACGGACAACGAAAAAACCAAAACTCAGTCCAACTGATTTTGTTTAAAAAAAACAGAGGACGGCAAACATTAAATATCTTCCGTCCTCTGTCTTTAAATTTATAATGCAAAACTTATTTAAGAGTTGCTTTCAAACTTATTTCCGCACCGCTTAAAACCTGTGATACAGGACAGGTTTTCTTTGTTTCTTCTGCAATTTTCTGAAACTCGTCCTCCTTTATGCCATCAACTTCTGCCTCTGTTTCCAAGTCAATATTCGGAATTACAAATCCTTCACCTTCTTTTTCAATCTTCACTTTCGCAGTCGTGTGAATATTTTTCGGTTCATAACCAGCTTTGCCCAGATTCCCCGAAAGTGCCATCGTAAAACATCCGGCGTGAGCGGCGGCGATCAATTCTTCGGGATTTGTCGCTTTTTGATCTTCGTCCTCTGAAAAACGCGATTGAAAAGAATATGCTCCTTCAAACGCACCGCTTCCGAGTTTAACTTTTCCATTTCCTTCCTTGATCGAACCGTTCCAATCTGCTTCTGCTTTTCTTGTAAATTTCATTATTTTTATAATCTCCCTTTGTCGTTTTATTTGGTTAAGAAGTCCAACTGTCAGTATTTGAACAAGACTCAATACAATGTATCGAATTTCTTTCAAATTCTTCGCCGAATTTTTTTTCATAAACTGTATAAGCAGAAAACCCAAAACTTTCTGCTTCAATATCCATTGTGGCTTTTGAAGGATTCTTATCTACCAAAGTGTAGTATTTTTCACCCATACCAACTATAAAACACCTACAATATAAAAATCCATCATCAGAACCATCCGTATATTCCTGAATTTCTTCACGGTCAATTATATACAATTTTTCTTCTAAAATATGAATGAAGTTTGTGAAATCATACTTCTCAAGAGATTTAATTCTTTCGTTATAATTTTCAAAAATTTCATTTTCAAGTTTTCCGCTTAATTCCTCAAGCAATTTTTCTTCATTATTTTCCAAAGCCTTCGTTCTAAGGGCGTAGATTTCCGGCGAGTCTGCCCAAGATGATTCGATAATTTTCCAAAACTTTTCTTCATTCATAATTTTTTTGTCTTAAAAATCATTTTCCAAAACTATTCTATAACGAGGTTTTCCATTCTCTAAATGGTCAAACGCCTCATTTATTTCAGACATTTTAAAATCTTCCGTAACCGCATTTATTTCGTGCCTTGCACAAAATTCCAACATCTTGCGAACCACATCGGGACTTCCCGTTGCCGATCCTGTCAAAGATTTTTGCTTTCCAATCAATTCAAAAGATATTGCAGGTATCGGCTCTAAAACCGCACCCGAAATATGCAATTTCCCTATCGGAGAAAGTGCTTTCATATACAAATTCCAATTAAGCGGAACATTTACGGTTGAAATAATCATATCAAATTTCCCCGCAAGTTTTTCGAGTTCAGCATCGCTTTTTGTATCAACCACAAAATCCGCACCCATTGACTTTGCTTCGTCTGCTTTATCAGGCGATGTCGAAAAAGCCGTAACTTCGCAGCCCCATTTATCCGCAAATTGAACCGCCAAGTGTCCTAAACCGCCGATGCCGACAATTCCGACTTTATCAGTTGGTTTAATATCATTCTGCACGAACGGATTAAAAACCGTAATCCCACCGCAAAACAAAGGTCCTGCTTTCGATGGGTCCAAACCTTCCGGCAATTTCTCCGCCCAAGCCCAATGGCAACGAACTTTATCAGCAAATCCGCCGTGCCGCTCAACAATCGTCGCCTCTAAATTCGGGCAATTGATTTGATAACCTGAAATACATTGATCACAATGCATACAGGTTTCCGAATTCCAACCCAAACCGACCTTATCGCCGACCTTTAAACCTTTTGTATTATCACCAAGTGCTGCAATTTCGCCAACAACCTCGTGTCCGCCGACGAACGGGTATTTCGTCATCATCCATTCATTGTTCAACATCGAAAGATCGGAATGGCAAATTCCGCAATGCGAAACTTTTATTTCAACCTGTTCAGAACCCAATTCACCCGCATCAAACTCAAACGGCTGAAACTTCCCTGCGGTTTCCATCGCCGCGTATGCTTTTATCTTATTACTCATATTATTATTTTAATGTTCCTACATTTTCATAAATTATTAACTCACCTTACGCGATTCAGTTTTTTAGCC
The DNA here is from genome assembly GCA_030859345.1 of Acidobacteriota bacterium. Lineage (GTDB taxonomy): Bacteria > Acidobacteriota > Blastocatellia > Pyrinomonadales > Pyrinomonadaceae > Aridibacter. The sequence continues at coordinate 47,863 of JALZKH010000093.1, forward strand.
TGCGAAATCAGGCAATAGCATCAAGCCCAATGGCATTAAGGTGAGTTAATAAATAATCGGACAAAATTATTATGATAAAGGGCAGAAACGCGACTGTTAAGGAGCGTGTTTTACTCTTATCTATGGCACGCTTCCTAACGCTTCCGGTTTCTGCCTTGAATTTCAAACTATAAATTAGTTCTGTCCGACTACTTATAAATAATTATTCAATTGCAAGTATTTAAATCATCGGCAAAAAGTGAACACATATGAACGCCCTCAGAAATGCCGATCAGCCAATCTGTTTAAACCGGTTTGCTTATTTTCTTCAAATCCTCAACCGTTTTGGAAGGCTCGGGACGCTTCGTATAATCAGGATGAACATTCGCCGAAACAATTTTGCTGTCTTGATTAACGACATATCTCGCAGGCATCGGCAATGTCCACGAATCGTCGCCGTTATAGCGTTGTAAATCCGAGCCGAAGCCTTTGTAAACTTCCTGTAAATAACCGGGAAACACAAACTTAATGCCGAATTTTTCTGCCAGATGATTTCCCTCATCCCACAAAATATCGAAGGTCAGATCGTGCTTTTTCGCCATTTGTTTTGAAAACTCTTTTCGTTCGGGCGAAATTGCGATAAGTGTTCCTCCTAATTCCTTAATTTCCTCCGCGACTTCCTGCAAAGCATCCAGCTCCGCGTTGCAATACGGTCACCAAACTCCACGAAAAAATGTTAGAACAAGATTTCCGTCCTTCAACAAATCAGCTGACGAAACCATTTCACCTTCCGCATTCGGCAAACTGAATTCCGGCATTTTATCGCCTTCGCCCAAAGAATTATCGACAATTCCCGTGCTTTTCAGTTCCTCAATCTGCTGCTTCATTTTCGCCTTTACTTCGTCAGGCATTTTGCTTCCGCTTTCCTTTGATATATTTTCTAATTTTTCTTTTAATGACATAATTTTCCTCTTTTTGAATTAATAGCTTGAATACAAAACTCCATCAACTTCCGCCACCGTTATATCCCGATTATAAACCGCTGATCCAACCGCCTGTGTCTTACCGCCTTCACTCAAATTTCCCGTGTCAAAAGCACCAAAACCGATCCCTTCGATCAATGCCGAAACCTTTTTTTTTGCAGCATCATCATCGCCGCAGACAAAGATCACACGCCTTTCTTCTTTTGGTAAATCCTTATTTCCTTGCGTTTTCAAGTGTTCAAACCAAATAGTATTAAACGCTTTTACAATCTTTGAATCTTTCAGATGTTCAGCCACCAATTCGCTTTCGGTAATTTTTCCATCCTCGATTTCCTGAAAAACACCATCACGGTCAGGATAATAATTTTCCGCATCTATGACGATCTTATTTGCCAAAGCTTCGACGGGAAGCGTTTTGTATTCCTTAAACGGAATCGCCACCAAAACAACCTCGCCGAATTCCGCCGCTTCTTCGACTTCCAAAGGCTTTACATTTTCACCGATTTTTTTGGTCAAATCCTCCAAAGTTTCCGCTCCGCGAGAATTGCTGATTGCAACTTCGTATCCCGCATCGGCAAACAATTTCGCCGCCGTCGCTCCGATATTTCCTACTCCGATTATTCCTATTTTCATTATTCTATTATTTCCCTATTCTTAAACTTTATTTCTTTCGCCCAAACTCACCGTGCGAATTTTTTTTCAAACTATGCAGCCAACGGTCATAATTTTCCGCTTTATTAGTAATATATTCTTCGCCTTCTCGTGGCTAATCTCCAACTTTCAAAATAATCTTGCCGCGAACGTGACCTGCTTCGCTCAATTTGTGTGCTTTTTTGATTTCCGAAAACGGCAAAATCTTTTCGACGCTCGTTTTTAATTTTCCATTTGATGCGAGTTCGGTAATCTCCGCAAGTTGTTCAGCATTTGGCACAAGATGGATCATTTCTGCCTGAACGCCGTATTTTTCAGCCGATTCCGGTGATGGCGGATTAACAATCGTCACCAGGAAACCGCCTTTCTTTAAAACCTGAAACGAGCGTTCCTGTGTTTCGCCGCCAACTGTATCGAACACGACATCAACATCTTTTACTACGTCTTCAAATTTCGTCGTTTTATAATCAACAAATTCGTCCGCACCTAAATCTTTGACAAATTCCTCGTTTTTCCTTGAAGCCGTCGCAATGACATACGCACCTTTTTCTTTGGCAAGTTGAACCGCCATCGAACCGACTCCGCCCGAAGCCGCGTGAATTAAAATTTTTTGTCTGCTCTGCAAATCCGCTTTGTCAAATATCGCCTGCCACGCCGTCAACGCACCGACCGGAATTGCCGCCGCATTTTCAAAATCGAAGTTTTCCGGTATTTTGCCGAGTTCAATTTCTTTAGCAATAACGTATTCGGCATACGCACCTCTTTCAGCAATAAAGCCGAAAACATCATCACCCGTCTTGAATTTTTTGATACTTGCACCCGTATCTTCAACCGTTCCCGAGATTTCGCAGCCGAGAATAATCGGCAATTTCAAACCGAACATCTCGCCCAAACCGTCGCGTATTTTACAGTCCACCGGATTGACCGCTGAAATTTTTACTTTTACTAAAATCTCATCATCTTTCGGTTGCGGCTTTTCGATTTCTTCAAGTTTCAAAACGCTTTCATCGCCATATTTGTTTATCACAATCGCTTTCATAATTTTTTCTCCTATGATGAATTTCTACTCTAAAAGCAAAGTTTTCTTACTCTGCTAATACAAAATTGTTGAAATCTTCAAACACCCAATCGTTTTTTAAGGTGTTGTAGATTATCTTCAAATACTTTCTTGCCAAGGCGATCTTGGCTTTTCCGTGTCCTCGTCTGGCTTTGACCTGTTCGTAATACTTTTTCAAATACTCATTGTTTTTGATCGCCGACAAACTGCTTTGCACCAAAGTTGTCCTTGCTATTTTGCTTCCTCTCTTCGTGATCCTTCCGTGTTTGACCGTATCGGCTGAATTTGTAACTCGCGGCACGATCCCAAAATAACTCGCCAGTTTGTCCGCTTCTGTAAAGTCTTCTATATCTCCGATTGCTGAGAGCAGTATCCCGGCTGACAAACTTCTGATTCCGCTCATCGAAACCAGATTCCGATACCCTTTTAACTTCCCGGCTTCCTGCTCAATCGCTTTGTCCAACTTCTTGATGCTCAGTTTCAAATATCGAATCTGTTCAATAATGATCTCTAATTCGATCTCCTCGATCTCGCTCCATCGCTGACACTCTAAAACCTTTCGCAAGCCTTTCTCCGAACTCAATTTCGACTTCTTCAACTTTCTTCCATCGGCGACATATAGAGCGTGTATCTTGTTGATTAAACTCGTTTTCAATCTAACCAGCTTGATTCTCGTATGTGCCAAACTCTGCACCTTTTCCGCGGCTTGGCTTTTCAAACGGGCTGCGGGCAGTAAATCCGCCCGCAAAAACTTCGCTAAATTTATGGCATCCGCTTTATCCGTCTTCTTAACCGACTTGCAAACTACTTCAAAACCTCTCGGATTAACGACCACGACTCGTCCAACCGCTTCCTTAACTTGGCTCACAAACCAACGAGTATTACCCGTCGCTTCGACCGCCAACTCGTCTGTTTTCTGCAAACTTTTTACGAATTTCTCAATCTCGACAAGTTGATATTTTCTGATCGAAATCTCATCCTTTTCTGTCAAATAACAAACCGTCATCTGTGTTGTATGTAAATCTACTCCGATATATCTCATCTTTAATAGTCCTCCAAATAAAGTTGAACTTTTACTTCTGGAGTAGATTAACGGTGGCTTTTGTGCCATTCTCCTATTCAAGGTCATAGTGCCTTATGGTGGCGGTGCGGGCGAGAAGCGGATGTGGAGTTAATCTCCTTTACGCGGTCAAAATATGCCGCAAAAAAAATGTCAGCTTCAAGCCTCTCTACTCCAACATTTGTTCAATATCAGAGTATCATCGCCACCGTTCAATTCATCATGCCATCTCCTTTATGCTGCTGTTTATTTCTAGTCACGAATAAACACAAAATTTTTAAAATTCAGCCACATATTTTCACAGATGAACACGGGTGAAAAAAAGTAATTTCAAAAAAAATGATAGTAAATTAAAATTCGTTATTTTCGGACTACCCCGCAGCAAGCTGACGGGGCATTCGCCCGAAAATTAGTCGGTCAAAGCACCGACTACCACGAATTTTCTAAGAACAAAGAACTGTCGCCCTT
>JALZKH010000117.1 GCA_030859345.1 Acidobacteriota bacterium
AAAACATTATCATTTTCAAAGAGCGATTGGTTTCATCAAGGAGCAATCAAATACTTTTTAGCTCATTACAATTTAAAATGCCAAGAAAGATACTTTTCTACTTGAGCATTACTTTTAGGACACTACCAAAAAATCAACTGTTTTGAAAAATAATATGGCAAAACCAACATTTATCGAAGAAAAAGAGAAATTATACAAGCTCGCACCTGTTGCAAAAGCGGTTCTGAAACATCACGTTTTTGTCTGCGACGGAAAATCCTGTTCAAAAGTCGGAGCGGCGGAAGTCAAAGAGGCGTTTGTCACAGAACTTGAGGCGAGAAATTTGCGTTACGGAAAGGAATCGAAAGGCAGAAATCCAGACGGAACAATTCTTTTAACCGATTGCGGTTCAATCGGATTTTGTTCAATCGGAACGGCAGTTCTGGTTTATCCCGAAAATGTCTGGTATGCACAGGTCAGTGCCGCAGATGTGCCTGAAATTATAGAAAAGCATTTGATTAACGGGGAAGTCGTCGAAAGATTGGCTTTAATAAATAAGCGAGATTGAATTTATTCACCTTTTAATTTGTTTGATAAATCTCCTCAATATTTCGTAGTTAAAAAAATTGTGATGAGCATAAAACAAGCCAAAGAAATTCTCAAACATCAATTCGGTTATGATTCGTTTCGGATGAATCAGGAAGCGGCGATTGAGGCTGTTTTGGCGGAGAAGGATGCAGTTGTTTTGATGCCGACGGGCGGCGGAAAATCGCTTTGCTACCAGATTCCGGCGTTGATAAATGATGGTTTGACGTTGGTTGTTTCGCCGCTGATCGCTTTGATGAAAGATCAGGTTGATGCACTTGTAAGCAATGGAGTTAGTGCGGCATTTTTGAACTCAACCCAGACGAATCGTGAGCAGGTTGAGGTTTTTCAAAGGGTGCGAAGCGGCGAGATCAAACTTTTATATGTAGCTCCCGAAAGACTTCTCGCAAGCGGCGAGCGTTTTATAGATTTTCTTGAAGGCTTAAACATTTCGCTGTTTGCGATTGATGAAGCACATTGTATTTCGAGTTGGGGACACGATTTTCGACCGGAATATCGGCAGCTTTCCAAACTCAAACGATTTTTTCCCGAAGTTCCGATAATTGCTTTGACCGCAACCGCCGATAAGCTTGTTCGCAAAGACATTATCAAATATCTGCATCTGCAAAATTACGAATTGCTCATTTCGAGTTTCAATCGTCCGAACATTTATTACACAGTCAAAGCGAAGCGAAATTCTTACGGTCAGTTGCTCGAATTCCTCGAAGACCGCAAAGAACAAAGCGGAATAATTTATTGCTTGAGCCGTGCTTCAACGGAAAGTTTGGCGATGGATTTGAAGGATGAAGGCTTTAGTGCGTTGCCGTATCACGCCGGATTGAATAGGGAAACGCGGCAGAAAAATCAGGAACTATTTCTTAATGACGAAGTAAAAATCATCACGGCGACGATTGCTTTCGGAATGGGAATTGATAAATCGAACGTGCGTTTTGTCGTGCATATGGATTTGCCGAAAAACGTCGAAAGTTATTATCAGGAAACGGGACGGGCGGGACGCGACGGACTGGAAAGCGATGCACTTTTGTTTTTTTCGTGGGCGGATGTCATTAAATTAAAAGGCTTTGCCGAAGTTGAAAACAATCAACAGCAGACCGATATAATGCTGAAGAAACTCAATCAAATGGGCGATTTCGGCGAGATGAAAACCTGTCGGCGAAGGTTTTTGCTCAGATATTTTGACGAAAAATCAAACAAAGATTGCGGACATTGCGATAATTGCAATACGGATTACGAAAAGATTGACGGGACAATAATCGCACAAAAGGCTTTGAGTGCGATTGCCCGCACAAATCAAATTTTTGGACAAAGTTATTTAATAGATTTCCTGCGTGGTTCAAAATCTCAAAAGATCAAGGATTATCACAAAAATCTGCCGACTTACGGAGTCGGTGCGGATATTTCCAAAGACGAATGGTTTGCGTATTTTAAGGATCTAATTTCGCAGGGAATTATCGGGCAAACCGAAGGGCAATATCCGACGCTTTTTTTAACCGAAGAAAGCACCGTTGTTTTGAAGGGAAATCAAAAGGTCGAACTCTTTAAAGTTACGGCGAAAAAAGAGAAAAAATCTTCGCTTGTTAAAGAAGTTGATTTGCCTTATGAAGAAGAATTATTCGAGATTCTGCGAAATTTGCGAACCGCATTTGCCAAAGACGAAGGCGTTCCGCCGTATGTCGTTTTCTCTGATGCAACTTTGGTCGAACTCGCAACTTATCTGCCTTTGACCGAAAGCGATATGCTCAAGATGTCCGGTGTCGGCGATGTTAAAATGCAGCGATACGGGATGGATTTTCTGAATTCCGTGATGGTTTTTTGTGAAGAAAACGATTTGAAATCCCGCATTAAGCTAAAAGCCCCGCAACGCAAAAAACGCACGAAGCGTAATAATAAAGGCGATGATACTTATTCAATTTCTTTAAAAATGTTCAAGTCGGGAAAGTCGGTGGATGAAGTTGCGAGAGAACGCGGTTTAGCGACCAGTACTATTGAAAATCATCTGTGCAGATTCATTCCAAGTGGAGAAATCATTGTTGAAGATTTAGTTCCGATTGAAAAAATTGATCCGATTCGTGAGGCTATCTTTGAAATGAATGCTGAAAACGGTCTGTCGCCGATCAAGGAATTTCTCGGCGATGATTTTAGTTATGGTGAAATCCGTGCAGTTGTGGCGGAATTGATTTAATAAAAAGTTTATCCACCACAGAGCCACAGAGAACAAGGAGTTTTTAAATTGATAAAATCTTAGAATACAATCCCTTTCCTTTTTTATAAATTTCTCTCTCTTTCTCTTCTCTGTATTTCTCTGTGGCTTAAATTTTCTTACTTAAAATTGTGCATCCGCCATTGAAATTTCACGTCGGGCGACACCTGATTTTTTGGCTGCCCGTTCAACTTTTTTAGCAACGGCTTTGGCAACCCGTTTATCAAAAACAGATGGAATTATATAATCGTAATGAAGTTCTTCATCAGTAATTATTCCGGCGATTGCGTTGGCGGCAGCGAGTTTCATTTCCTCGTTGATTTTCGACGCACGGCAATTTAGAGCACCTCGAAAAATTCCGGGAAAGCATAAAACATTATTGATTTGATTCGGATAATCAGAGCGTCCGGTTGCCATTACCGATACGTGATTCATTGCATCCTCCGGGTAAATTTCCGGATCCGGATTTGCCATTGCAAAAACAATCGGGTCTTTTGCCATATTTTTCAAGTCCCGGACATCAATAACTCCCGGAGCAGACAAGCCGAAAAATACATCTGCACCTTTAATAACTTCGTGGACATCACCTTTTTCATTTTCGGGATTCGTATTTCTTGCATACCAATCTTTTACCCAATTCATATTTTCCGTCCGTCCGCGATAGAGCGAGCCGCTTGTGTCGCAGCCGATGACATTTTTAACTCCAGCCGCCATCACGATTTTTGTGCAGGCAACTCCCGCCGCACCGATTCCGTTAACGACGAGCTTTAAATCTCCAATATTTTTATCAACGAGTTTAAGAGCGTTGATTAAAGCGGCTAACACGACAACGGCAGTTCCGTGCTGATCATCGTGAAAAACGGGAATATCGAGTTCTTCGGAAAGTCTTTCCTCAATTTCAAAACAACGCGGTGCGGAAATGTCTTCCAAATTTATCCCGCCGAAAGCGACCGCAATATTTTTTACAGTCTGGACTATTTCATCCGGGTCTTTTGTATCGAGGCAAATCGGAAAGGCATCAACTTTGCCGAATTCTTTGAAAAGCTGTGCTTTTCCTTCCATCACGGGCATTGCCGCCGCCGCACCCAAATTTCCGAGACCTAAAACCGCACTTCCATCGGAAACGACCGCCACTGTATTTTTTTTAATCGTTAGTGTGAAAACCTTTTCGGGGTCTTTGTGAATTGCTTCGCAAATTCTGGCAACACCCGGCGTGTATGCCATTGCCAGATCAGCACGGGTTTTTAAAGGAATTTTTGAAACCGTTTCGATTTTTCCGCCGAGGTGCATCAGGAAAGTGCGGTCGGAGGCATTTATTATTTCCACGCCGTCAATTTGTCTGATTGCTTCGATTATTTCCTTGTTATGGGTTGCGGAAGAAGCATTAATCGTAATGTCGCGGACAATAAAACCTTTGCCCACGCGGACAATATCTATCGCTCCGATGTCGCCGCCGACTTGTCCTATGATTGTGGTTATCTCACCCAATTTACCGGGATGGTTTTGGATGTTAACCCGTAAAGTAAAACTGAAACTGGCGTTTGGTGTATATTTATCCGGCACAAATTAAACCTTCTTATAATTAGTTTGTAATAAATAACTTAGCTTACTCTATGAGTTTGAATGACGCAAATTAACTTTAGTCGGCAATAAAATTTAAAGTTAAAACCAAGGTCTTATAAGACCGCGATAAATTCCCAATACGACCACTTTATCGGCAGAATAAGTAAATGTTTCATAATTTTCACTTGCCGGAGCTAAATTTACATTTGCTCCCATCCGTTGAAAATATCTCAAAATGATGTGACGGTTTTCGACTAAAGCCGCTACGCATTCACCGTCGCGGGCAAAAGATTTTAGTTCGATTAAAGCTATATCTTCTTCGCAAATATGTTCGTCAACCAAGGCATTATCATCAATCATCAAAGCCCGGACATTCAGAGCAGACAGATGACCGAGCATAAATTTCGGAACATATAATCTTTCGCTTACGGAAGAATTTTTTTTTGGCTGCGAGTTTTCCAGCCATTCAATTTCGCAAATATAATCGCTTATAAAACTCTGCGGATGCAATTCGAGATTAAAACTTCCGTTTTCGTGATTTCGCAGAATCAAACCCTGCCGTTCCAATGCTTCGATATGTTTAGCAATGCCGCCTTTTGAATTAACGCCTAAATTATTAGCGATCTGTTGATAAGACGGCTCATAACCGTGTTCTTCAATAAATCTAGTGATAAATGTTAAAATTTCTCTCTGCCGTTTTGTTCGAGGTTGCATAATAAGATTTTATTGATGTTATTTTGCTCAAGTCAAATCGGTAAGCAGTCGGCAGTAAAATTTTTTTGCCATTTATAATTTTACTTTGTCGGGTTAGATTGAAAAGAAAATTATAGATATTTGATTATTTATGATTTAATTTTCTTTATCAAAATTTTAACCTGTCAAAGTAAAAATGAAGCGGCAGATAAAATTAAAAATGCTGAATAAACCTTAGTAATTTTCTTCAGACCTCTTACCAATTAAAAAAAAACATTGACGCATTAGTTTAACAAAGTTAAAATCTAAACCGGTGCGGTTTTATTGTCTAATTTTTTTTCCGAACGGAAAAATCTACTCTACACACAAATTAAAATTTCTATAACTTTTAAAATTTAATATATGTCCACAAGAATAGATGATTTATTGCGAATGGCGATGAGTTTCGGTGCTTCCGATTTGCACTTGAGAGCAGGTTCCTATCCTGTAATTCGTGTCAACGGACAGCTTCGCCCTGTTTCCGGCGTTGATCGCCTGTCGCAGGAAGAAACACTCGAAATGGCATTTTCGATGATGTCGAATCGGCAGAAAATGCACTTTAAAGAAGTTTATGAAGTGGACATCGGTTACGGAGTTTCCGGTTTGGGACGTTTTCGTATCAATATTTTTCAGCAGAGAAATTCAATCGGGATTGTCGCCCGCGTAATTTCCGACCACATACGGGGTTTCAATGAACTTGGGCTTCCGCCTGTTCTGAATAAAATTGCCGAAGAAAATCGTGGTTTAATTCTGGTAACCGGAACAACGGGTTCGGGTAAATCAACCACATTGGCGGCAATAATTGACAACATCAATAAAACCCGGAATTCACATATTGTAACAATCGAAGACCCGATAGAATTTTTGCATAAAGATAAACAATCTTATGTTACGCAAAGAGAAGTTGATGTTGACACGAGAAATTTTGCCGAAGCGTTGCGTGGTTCGCTCCGACAAGACCCGGACGTGATTTTGGTCGGTGAGATGCGTGATCTGGAAACGATTGAAACTGCTCTTGTGGCGGCTGAAACGGGGCATTTGGTTTTCTCGACTCTGCACACGCTTGATGCTTCGGAAACTTTAACACGCATAATCACGGCATTTCCGCCGTTTCAGCAAAAATCCATACGTATTCAATTAGCCGGGTTGCTCAAAGCAGTCGTTTCACAGCGTTTGATAAAATCCGCTCAAGGAAATTCCAGAGTTCCGGCAGTCGAAGTTCTAGTTTCAACGCCGCTTATCCGTGATTGTATTCTGCACGAAGAAAAAACTTCACAGATTCGTGATGCCATCGCCGCCGGAACTTCGCAATACGGAATGCAGACATTTGACCAGTCTTTATTTTATTTATATCAATCCGGCTTGATTGATTTAGATGAAGCATTACGCGGTTCGACCAACCCGGACGAATTTCGTCTGCGGCTCGCCGGTATTCAAAGCACTTCAGCACAGGCTAAGGAAGAAATGGAGAGAATGAGTGCTGTCGGAAATCTTGAAGAGATGATTTCACGCGAGTAATCTGAAAAAAAAATACTTTTCCGAAAATTTTCAATCAAGATACATCTCACCTTTGGCGACAATTACCGAATTGCCGCCAATTTTTATTTTGTTAACATTTGTTCATCCGAAATATCCTGAGCATCGGTAAAAACTGCTAACTGATTACCTGTAAATAGTTTATCGGTAAAAACATCAAGTTTATAAAATTCGTATTTTCTCATTTTAAGTATTTTATAAGAATCAAAAATAAACTGCATCTTTAATTTTAAAATAAGGAAATCAGTATAACTAACACCTACACATCCCGTAAATTTATTTTTGCAATCTTATAATATAACCGTAAATGTTTTGAAAATGGGCATTTTTTGAACTATAATCTTGACATTGAAACACTTCGGCGTTAAATTCTAGTCTTACTTGGACAAACGCTTTAATTGGAAAAGATTTAATGTAAGTTTATCTTTTACCTGTTATAGCATAAGTTAAAGGGTCTAAAAATTTAGGGTAAACTTACTGCCTGCAATGCAGGCAGGTTTTTAATCTTTTGAAAAACAAGACAAAGGAAAAAAAAATTAGCTAGCCCGTAAGCTGATTTTTTTTATGGTTTGAATCTGAGTAAGAACGGGAATTTTATATAAAGCAGCTATTTTAAATAAAGGAAATTAACACAAAATTAAATGTCAAACGAAGTAAACAAGGAAGCTGAAGAAAATGCTGAAAAGCAAGATTCAGTTGAACAACAACAAACAAACACGAATAATTCTTCCGAAACGAAAACGGAAGAAGCAGGAAGTTCTGCACAAACACAAACAGACGAGAACACAACCGAGGAAGATCAAACTTTTGAACCGGATTCAAGCGGTGAAATGGATTTTGGTGCGATTCTTGAGCAATTTGAACAGGAACACGTTTCTTTTCATTCAGGACAAATGGTCAACGGCAAAGTGATCGGTATTTCAGACCGCGGCGTTTTAGTTGATTTTGGTTATAAGTCGGAAGGTATTGTTCCGGTCGAAGAATTTACTGACGATGCAGGCGAATTAACAATCAAGGAAGGCGATAAAATTGATGTCATAATCAAACAAATGGGACCCGGAGATGCCCCTCCGATACTTTCGCGTGATGATGCTCAACGCCGATATTCGTGGGATAAAATTGAAGAAGCCTTTAAAAGTGAAACTCCTATCAAAGGAATCGTTAAGGACAAAACTAAAGGTGGCTTAAAAGTTGATATTGATGGTGTTGAAGCTTTCTTGCCGGGTTCTCAGGTTGATTCCCAACCGGTTCGCAATTTAGACAGTTTGAAGGGTCAAGAGATTGAAGCTCAGGTTATAAAATTCAGCCGCAAACGAAACAATATAGTTATTTCACGCAAAGTTTTAACCGATCTGGTTTATAATGAGCAAAAGAAAGAAACTCTCAACAGCATCGGCGAAAAACACATTGTCGAAGGAACAGTCAAAAATCTGACCGATTATGGTGCTTTTATTGACATTGGCGGAATTGACGGATTACTGCACGTAACCGATATGTCTTGGGGACGGCTTCAAAATCCGAATGAATTATTCAAGGTCGGTGATCACGTTCAGGTTAAAATTCTTAAATTAGATAGAGAAAAAGAAAAAATCTCACTCGGTTTCAAGCAGCTAACTCCTGACCCCTGGACGACGGTTACGGAACTTTATCCGGTAAATACAACGGTTAACGGAGAAGTTTCAAGTGTTACTGAATACGGTGCATTTATTGAACTCGAACCCGGCGTTGAAGGACTTGTTCATATCTCCGAAATGTCCTGGTCAAAACGTCTGAAGCATCCGAGACACATCGTTAAAAATGGTGAAGAAGTTGAAGTTCAGGTTCTGGGAATTGACCCGGATGAACGCCGCATTAGTTTAGGCATCAAACAACTTCAGGAAAATCCCTGGGATACTATTGGCGACAGGTATTTTATCGGTTCAAAAGTGAAGGGAAAAGTCAGAAATCTGACAGATTTCGGAGCATTTGTTGAAATTGAAGAAGGCGTTGACGGTTTAGTTCACATTTCCGATATTGCGTGGTCTAAAAAAATCAAGCATCCGAAAGAGGTTTTAAGTAAAGGTCAGGAAGTTGAAGCGATTATCACAAGTATTGATACTTCTGAACACAGACTTTCACTTTCGATCAAAGAACTTACACCTAGTTCGTGGGAAACATTTACAAATGAACACAAAGCGGGTGATGTTGTTAAAGGTAAAGTTTCACGTTTTGCCGGTTTCGGCGTTTTTGTCGAACTTGCTCCTGATCTTGAGGGTTTATGTCATATTTCGGAATTATCCGATGAAAGAATTGAAAATCCTGAAGATAAATTTGAAATAGGACAGGAACTCGACTTTAAAATATTACGCATCGAGCCTGATGTCGAAAAAATCGGTCTGTCGCATAGAGCAGTCGGACAAGCAGTTGAAAAATCTGCGGACAGCAGCGGCGGCAAAAGTTATTCAAGTCAGGCAAAAGGCGGAATGGCTTCTTTAGGCGAATTGGCTAAGTTAAAATTCGGTAAACAGCCGGAAGAAGCAGCCGAAGAAGCAAAAGCCGAAAGCACGGAAGAGAAAGCCGAAGAACTAAAAGCGGAAGTGGTTGAAACTGAGGAAACGTCGGAACAAACGGCGGAAACAGAAACTGCCGAAAGCGAAGAAACAAAAACAGAAACTACTCAACCAAAAGCAGAAGCTACAGCCGATTCTGAATCTGCTGAGGATGAAGAAGCTGATATATCTGCTGTTACGGCAGATGTCGAAAATTCTGAAAGCGTAGAAACAGAAAACAAAACTGAAATCTCCGCAGAAAGTAAAGATGAAAAGGTCGTGGCTAAAGATGATTCTGAAACTGAAGAAATTTCTAATGAAGAATCCGATGTAACTTCCGTTGAAGCAAACGCTGAAACGGAAGTTAAGTCTGAAACCTCAAAAGAAACAAAAGCTGCAAAAACACAAACAAAAGAAGTAAAAGAATCAAAAACTGAAACTTCGGAAGATAAAGATTCTGGAAAAGCAAAAGCTTCGGACGCTGAAACTTCCGCATCAGAAAAAGAAAATACTAAGGAGAAAGTGGAAGACGAAGAAGTTAAAGCCGAAACTGCCGAAGTAAAAGAAAAAGCTGATAAAGATGAAACAGCCGAAACAGATGTTGAAGAAATTAAAGCTGAAACTGAAGAAGTAAAAAAAGAAAAAACCAAAGAAAAGAAGGCAAAAAGTTAATTTCGTTCTAAGTTGTTAAAATTATAAATAGAATCCGAGGAAAAAATAATGACAAAAGCAGATTTAGTCGGAATAGTCGCTGAAGAAGCGGAAATGACCAAAAAAGATGTTGAACAGCTTATCGAAATAATTTTTGAAAGCATTGTTGATTCACTAAATAAGGGCGAAAAAATCGAGTTACGCGGTTTCGGAAGTTTTCGTGTTCGGGATAGAAACGCCCGCAAAGGACGAAATCCCAAAACGGGCGAGCCGGTTGATATTCCGGCAAAAAGAGTCGCTTACTTTAAACCCGGTAAAGACCTGAAAGATATTATTAACAATTAAAAAAGGAAATTTTTACCGTGGATGTTTTATGGAGTCCCTGGCGATACGATTATATTAAAGCAGATAAAAAAGAGAACACAACTGATTCAAGCGGTTGTGTTTTCTGCGATGTTCTAGAAAGCCCGGCGAGCGATGAAGAAAAATTTATTCTCCATCGTGCCGGGCATAATTTTGTAATTCTCAATATTTATCCTTACACCAGCGGACATATAATGGTTGTCCCTTATGAACACCTTTCCCAATTAACTCAAGCCGCAAAAGAAACCACCGATGAATTTATGGATTTAACGAAAAAATTTCAAGGAATTATTCAGGAAGTTTATCAGCCGCAGGGAATTAATCTCGGTATGAATTTAGGAAAAGCGGCAGGTGCGGGCGTGGAGGAACATTTCCATATGCACATTCTGCCGCGTTGGATCGGCGATGCAAATTTTATGACCGCTATCGGACAAACCCGCACGATCCCCGAATCTCTCAAAGATACCTACAATAAATTGAAGTCTAAAATATAGTTTTAATCGGCAGTTTTTGCCTTTATGATCTCAACATCATCTGGTTTATCATCTTGGTCATTCGGGTTATTCGGCGTATTATCTTGGACATTCGGCTGAAGTGAACGGTTTATCGCTTCATCTTCGACCTCGCCGCCGATGCCGATCGGAATATCTTCCGGTTTGTCATAACGCAAGCCGCGTTCTTCTGCAACTTCTTTGGGAATTATGATGTTCTGCATTGATTTTGAGGGCGGTGTGTAGCCCGGATAATCAACCCTTGAATGATATATCGAAACAAGCGATTTGATGATTGATTCACGAATTTGCGTTAGTTCACGCAAAGTCAAATCGCACTCATCAAGCTGATCATCGGCTAAGATCGCATCAATAATTTTTGTAACGATAAAGCGTATATTTTCCGGTGTCGGTTCGCTCAAAGAACGCGAGGCGGCTTCGCAACTGTCGGCGATCATCATAATCGCTGCTTCCTTAAACTGCGGTTTCGGTCCCGGATAACGAAAATCATTTTCGTCAATCTCCTCATCTCTCCCGGCTTCTTCTTTGGCTTTTGTCAGGAAATAATGCAGGGTTCTTGTGCCGTGATGCTGCGGGATAAAATCAACGATTCTCTGCGGCAGACCCATTTCTTTAGCAAGTTTTGCTCCGTATGTTACGTGGCTGATAATGATTTTGGCACTTTGTGTCGGTTTTAATTTATCATGCGGATTTTCGCCCATCTGATTTTCGACAAAATGTTTGGGTGCGGCGGTTTTTCCGATATCGTGATATAAAGCCCCGATTCTTGACAACAAACCGTTTGCACCGACCTTACGGCAGGCTTCTTCGGCTAGTTGACCGACGGCGTGGGAATGTTGGTTAGTTCCCGGAGCTTTAAGTGCCAATTGTCCCAAAACAGGTAAATCGGCATTGGATAATTCGAGAAGTTTCACATCCGTCATAATCCCGAATAAAGATTCGTACATTGGTAAGAAAACAGCCGTAACAGCCGCCGTAATTAAGCCGCTGGCAAGTCCGCAGCTTACTGCTAAAAGAACCGTATTTAATACAAACGGTTGTTGCGAATATCCAATCATCGCCACCGCCATACAGGCACTGGCAAGTCCAACAGTAACACCCGCGATGGTTACAGATTGACGGCTTCGGTAACGTCCGATGCCATAAACCGCCACCGCCGAAGTAATCGCCGCGAAAAGTACGAATTCCAGACCCTTCGGAGCAAGCAAACCAGCCAGTAAAGCTGTAAATAAACCCGTAAAAAGTGCGGTTCGGCGGTCAGCCAATAAGGTCATTAAAAGACTCGAAAAGGCAAAGGGAATCGCAAACGACCAAAGTGTCGGGTCATTTAAGGGAGCGGCGGATTTTTGAGTAGCCGTATAATCTGCCAGACGGAAAAATATTGCCATTAAAATAGTTTGAGCTAAAACTATAAAACAAAAAAGTGTAAAAGTTTTTTCTTCTGAAAGTGTGAGCCGTGTAACCAAACCGCGATGTTGAATATATTTCCACGCTATCCAAAACAATGCAGTAATAATGACGAGTAAACCGAAGAAACGATTTAATTTTCTGGTTGAGTCGCTGTAATTTGTAACTGCGGCAATTTGGGATAAGATTTTATCTGTAACCATATCGCCTTCACGAACTATCGTTTGTCCGCGTTTAAGCGAAATCATAATCGGTTCAACACTTTCGGTTAAAGATTGTCGGGCTTTATTGGTCGCGGCACTATCATAAATAACATTTGGCTGCACCAACGGTGATAAAGCCGCATCGAAGGCTTCGATCTCTCTTCCCGAAAGATTTGGAATATTTGCTAAACCTTCTTCCAATTTTTTTCGGGCATCTGAAAGTGATGTCCAGTTATTTTCAGGCATCTGGGAAAGTGATTGCTCATTTGGATTTTGCCGATTGATTATCGTAACTTCACTGCCGAGATATTGTCTGTCCTGATCGGCATAAATCGTTCCCTCGCTTGCTTCTTTTAAGACTCTTTCGACGGAAGCAATGTCATTTGAACTAAATGAGCGTGATGCGAAAATCTTGCCCAATTCTTCACCACCCGCACCTGTCCATCTTATTTCATTTAAAGTATTGTAATTTGAATCTGACTTGGCGGAATTTTCCTTTAACTTTTCCCAGGCGGAACGAAAACTTTGAATTGCCTTTTCATCGGCATCAGCTTCATATGTAAATATGGGACGAATTCCCTGTGCCGCACTTTGTTTGGTAAGTGCTGTTTCTTTTTCGTCTATAACTGTAATATCGGCAGGCGAAATTATACTTTCGCGGGCAATATCGCCTTCCTTATAATCATAACCAGCCGTTCCCCAAATAGGGTTATTGATTAACAAGGTAGTAATTATAGTAACTAAAACAAATCCGATCCAAAATTTTTGATTATTTGTCAGAATTGAAAAAGGACGCGAGATATATTCAAATGCCTTCAGACGGTATTTGTCCAATAAAGATAAATTTTTTGTCAGATTTTTGCTCATTACTAAGTTTAGATGTCTTTTTTGCTATTATTCGTTGACACAAATCTTAAATCCGAAATCACTGCACGTTGACAGAAGCAAATGCAGTCAAATCCTTAGAGACGATTTCGCCAATGCGTTCGATTAAAGGTTTTAAAGTTTTTGAACGAATAGCTGAAATTGCCACGCTTTCGTGGTCTTTGTCAAGTAAAATTTGCCTCTGCAAACTTTTGACAGCGGATTTTTCCATTAAATCGGTTTTATTTAAAACGATCAAATAAGGAATTTCATTCAGTTCAAGTTCCGACAAAATTTTGTCAACCGACTCGATTTGCTGCATTGCACGCGGATTCGAAGCATCCACAACATGAACCAGTAAATTGCTGTCGCTTATTTCTTCCAAAGTCGCACGAAATGCCGCAACCAGAGTTTCGGGCAGATCACGTATAAATCCAACTGTGTCATTAACGATAACTTCCTGTTCATATGGAAGCCGCAAACGCCTCGCCGTCGGATCGAGCGTAGCGAACATTTTCTTGACGGCATAAACTTTGCTGTCGGTTAAAGTATTGAGCAAAGTAGATTTACCGGCATTCGTATAGCCGACCAGCGTAATTATCGGAATATCTTTCTGGATTCGTCCCTTTCGTCTTTCCTGTCTTTGCCGGCTTAAATTTTTTACCTGTTTTTCTAAATTCGTGATCTTTGTTCTCACCCGTCGTCTGTCCGTTTCGAGTTTTGTTTCGCCCGGACCTCTTCCGCCGATTCCTCCCGCAAGTCGTGAAAATGCCGAATTTTGTCCCGTAATTAATCTCGGCAAAAGATATTTTAATTGAGCCAGTTCGACCTGCAATTTTCCTTCGCGGGACTGAGCTCTTTGAGCAAAAATATCTAAAGTCAATTGCGGACGGTCAATAACTTTTAAATCAGTCGCTTCCGAAAGTGAACGGACTTGAGCCGGAGTAAGTTCGCGGTCAAAAACAATTAAATCCACCCCAAGCTGCATCGCACGTATTAGCAATTCATTAAGTTTACCGCTTCCCAGCACGGTTTTCGGATGAATGTGATTGCGTCTTTGAATAAGTTTGTCTAACACCAGAACATCCGCCGAAAGTGCCAGTTCTTCCAATTCCGCCAAAGATTCTTCCGCTTTGGATTTGTATTCCGTTGTAACCGAAACCAGGATCACACGCTCCCGTTTAGTTTGCCGGCTTGCCGCAGTTTTACGGTTTTTTGCCATTTCAGCTTCCAGCGAATTGATTAATGACAAAAAATCCACATCCAATTGCGAAGGAATTTTTGGTTTTAAAAATTGATATGGAAGCGTCTGAGTTTCACTTTCGAGATTTTCCGCTGTTGTCGGTAAAAGATGAGCTGAATGGACGAGATTCGGCAAACCCGTTTCCTCATCAACCTGAATCGCTGACATCAAATCCAAACGCAGTAACGCCAAATCAGTTAAATCGTCCTGATTTAGAGTTTCACCCAAAAGATGCGTGTGAACACAACGAAGTCCGCGAAATCTTCCTTCCGCTGCACGGACACGCTTAAAATCGGGCATTTCGATCTGCTTGGCATCGCCGACCATTACATACTCGACCTTGCCTCGACGATTTATTAAAACACCGATCTGTCTGCCTGTGTCAAAGGAAATTTCGGAAAGTTGCCGTGCAAGTTCCTGAGAAACGATCTGCTGCGGAGCTACACGACGGCTCGACAAACGCTCGACCCGCTTCAACTGATTATGTTTTAAGCCTTGTGTAAAGCCGTAAACGCTAGTGATAAATTCTATCCTCCAATACGCCTTATTATACCATATTGTAAACCGAACCCTGTAAAGCAGAAACCCGCGTGTCAACACGTGTGCTATTTTGCAAATAGGCAGATTTAGACACCGACAACACTCTACACAGCAGTCGGGTTTCCGCATTTTAAATGATAAAAGAATTGTGTCTTTGATTATTACAGGTCAGACATCGTAAAATAACTGTTTTGGATTGGAGATATTAAATGAATAAAGCAGGCAAAATTTTGTCAATAAATCCCGAATACAGTATTCCCGGCGGGGAACTTATTATCGAATGCCAAGATGTGGACATAAAAGATTCAAGTTCGCTTGCCGTTTATTTTAATGGAGAAAAGGGACGAATCGTTGGAGCATCAGCCGAAAGGTTTCTGGTTATTGTTCCTGATAATTTCGACTCACAAACCGCGAATGTTTTGATTGAAAATGAAGGCGTTAAAAGTAATTCGATAGACATAACCATCGGTAAAAAAATTGCCGATAACCTGCACATTGTTGCAAATCCGGCGGTTGATCCGAAAGACGGTTCGATAATTCTGACACGCTCCGGCTCACGCGGACAGAAACTTCCCGCAACATTATTTCGTCTGGAATCTGACGGATATTTGGGCGAAATGTCTGCTGATGTGATGAATCCGACGGGAGTTGCTTTTGATAATATCGGAAAACTTCTGGTTACGAATCGTGCCGACGGGGAAGTTTATCAAATAAACAGGGATGAAGAAGTCGTGCCTTTAGCATCAGATTTGGGAATTGCAACCGGAATTGCTTTTGATAATGAAGGTGCAATGTATGTCGGCGACAGAAGCGGTACGATTTTCAAGATTTTTGAACTCGGCGATAAAATTTCGTGGGCATTGCTCGAACCTTCCGTTTCCGCTTATCATATGGCGTTTGGAACAGATGAAAATTTATACGTTTCCGCTCCCGGACTTTGCAGTTACGATGCAATTTACCGGATTGATAAGGACGGCTTAGACGAAATTTTCTACAAAGGACTCGGCAGACCGCAGGGTTTGGCTTTTGATACTGATGGAAATTTATACGTCGCAGCTTGTTTGAAAGGGCGACACGGAATTGTAAAGATTTCACCCGATGGAGAAAATGCTGAAATTTTTGTTGCCGGAATGGGAATTGTCGGTTTATGTTTTACAAAGCGGGGCGAAATGATTGTCGCCACAAATGAAGCGGTTTACAGTTTGCCTTTGGATATTTACGGGATTTTATTGGGTTAAATCAATTTCATATAATTTCAACTGAAATTAAAAAGGGAAAAATCATTAGATTTTTCCCTTTTAGACTTTAAAGATATATCCGAAATTTAGTTGTCATTATCCTTGTCATTATCCTTGTCAGGATTTGAAGTCGGCTCGTTTCGACGTTTTAATTTCGGCGGAGCGGCTTCCTTATCCTTTGGCGAATCGTCCGGCGATGCGGTGTCCGCTGGTTGGCGGCGTTTTAAGGTCGGTCTGCCTTCCTCAACTTCATCAAGATCATCCGGCGACACGACTCCGGCGTTTGAAATTCTCAAAAGATGTTCTTTAACTTTCTGGAATTCCGATGTGCTGATTTTATATTCTTCTTTATCCGGGAATTTCGCTACCAATTCGAGACTGTCATCGCGTCGGTTAACCGATTGCGGATGTGACTTAAAGAGTTTTGAAATTGTTCCGGGTTTTTTCTTATTCTTCGACGCAAGTTTTTCAAACATCGTTGACATCGCCGTCGGATCGTAACCGGCGGCATATAAATACTGAACGCCGAGACTGTCGGCTTCTCTTTCCGCCCCGCGGCTGAAAGATAAGAAAGCAAGTGCCTGACCGATTCCGGCTGTGTTTTGCAGAATCGCTCCGCCGATGCCGCCCGTGAAAATAATTCCGGCTAAGAGTCCGTAGTTTATAAGTGATCCTTTACCCGAATTTTCCATCGCGTGGCGAGCCGTAACGTGAGCGATCTCGTGTGCCATTACTCCGGCGAGTTCCGCTTCGTTGTCTGCCGCAACGATCATACCTTTATTGACAAAGAAAAATCCGCCCGGAAGTGCAAAAGCATTTACTTCATCGCTGTCAATAACCTTGATCGTAAAAGGAATTTTTGCGTCGGAATTAAGCACGATGTTTTGACCGACGCGATTTACATATTCCGTGATCATCGGGTCTTCAACCATTTTGGCTTGCTGTTCGACCTGTGCGGCAAGTTGTCTGCCGAGTGCGATCTCTTTTTCACGCGAGCCGCCGAGCCATCCGGTAAATTTATCAAGACCGCCGTTGATATTGCGTTTTCCGATCTGCGACGGATCTTCGTCTTTATCCAAACTTCCTCTGCTATTGGAAGTTTGTTGTTGATTTTTGTCTTTATCTTTGTCTTCTTTTTGCTGAGCAAATGTGTTCTGCGGCATTACTGCAACGCTGCTGAACCAGACAGCTAAAAATAGAAAAAAAGCAGTTATTCTGCTACTCGAACCCTTGAACATATTTTGCCTCCGAAAAATCATTTAAAGTCTATTAAAGTCTATTGAATGATTCTAACTTTTTATCATTGAATATAGCAACAATTTTATGATGCAGTTTCTTCAATAAAAGTTTATGGAATTTTATTTTCTTTAGAAAAAAATCAGACATTTATAAAATTTTTGTAAAAAAAGGTTTTCCATAATGTTAAAACCTGTTAAAATATGTTTTGGTTAATTACTCTAAATTAGCCGAACACGCTTTCACACAATCTTAACAGCATTCCTGATCTTATTATTACCTCCAATTTATATTTTATTCCTTGATTTAATTAAATGAGCCGAATTAAAGAAAAAATTAAAGATTTAATCGAAGTTCATCCTTATAACAGTTTGCAGGATTTTTTTGCCGAACCTTCTGAAACACTTTCCGGTTACCATTTTACCGCTATTACATCGGAGTTGATGTCGAAGTGGCTTGATGCGTTGGTTAAAGTTGAAGATCAGAATGGTGAAGCCAAAGCTCTGGCAGGTTATCGCGGTGTCGGCAAAAGCCATTTTCTGGCAACTTTGGGAGCAATTGCCGCCAATCCCGAATTGCGTTCGAAAATATCGGATCAGCACGTTAGTGCAAGTTCTCAACAGCTAAAAAGGAGGCGTTATCCGGTAGCATATATCAGACGTGGAACGCTCCCGACTCTTTTAGATGAATTAATATTTGGAATATCAAATTGTTTCGGCTTGGAGGAATCCGAAATTCCGAATAAAACAGAACATTTAATTAAATTTGTTGCAGAAAAAGCCGGAGATTTGCCGTTTGTCATAATAGTTGACACCGCATTTGAAAGAGAATCCAGAGTTGCCAGAGATGATGGTGTATTTCTGGGCGAATTGGCTAAATTTGCAAAAGATGAAAATATTTTTATCGGGATTGCACTTGATGATGATATAAGCGATGCCGACGGCATAAATTCAGCGATCACACGGAATTTTACAATTGATTATCTCGATCAGGAACATTTATATCAGATTGTAAACACGAGAATTTTTCCGAAACACAGATTGACACAACCTCTCATACGACAAATTTATTCCGATTTCAGAACGATATTTCCGGGCTTTCGTTGGAGCGAAGAGCGTTTTACTTCGCTTTATCCGCTTCATCCCTCAATTTTGGAAGCTGCTCCGTTTGTTCGTTTGTATGTCCCGAATTTTGCCGTTTTAGGTTTTGCCTCGGAAGCGGGAACAAAAATTTTGGGTCGTCCGGCAAATTCTTTAATTGCGTTGGATGAAGTTTTTGACAGCGTTGAAAACGATTTACGAAAATCTCCCGATTTAGAGGAAGTTTTTAAGACTTTTGACCAAATAAATACAGAAGTCATCATGCAAGTTCCCGTTATGCAAAGACTTCAGGCAAAGCTGATTTTGAAGGCTTGGTGTATTTTGTCTTTGGACGGAGATGGAACAACTGCCGGAGAAGTTGCGGCGGCAATGCTGATTTTTGATGAGCGGGAAACACAAAAATCGGTTGAAAATGTCAAAGATTTACTAGAATTGTTTGCCGGTGCAGTACCGGACGGAATCTGGCGAAAGGATTCCGAAGAAAGAGAAACCCGTTATAGTTTCAAATTAACCAAAAAAGACAGTTTTAATAATGAACTGGATGCTGCAACAACTTCCGTTTCCGATGCTGTAATCCCGAATTTAATGCGTCGTGTTGCCAAAGAAAAATTCACCGATTGGCACTTTTCAGCCGAAAATGAAATGGAAAAAATTGATTGGGCTGATTGCCAAATTATTTGGCGGGGCGGAGTTCGGCGGGCAAGGCTTTGGTGGAATTGGGAAAATGAAAATTCGGAATCTCTGCAAAGTTCTGCAAATTCAAATATCTTTGATCTGGAAATATTTATTAATTCAAATGAAAACAAAACTTTTGAAACAAATAAAAACAATATTTCAAAAGCAGTCTGGCAAACCGCACAACTCAGAACTGATGAAAAAGAAACTCTGAAGAGATTATATATTTTACTGAACGACCAAATTCTGCGGGAAGAAAATCCCGCACAAGTAAGTGCCGCTGCCCACACACATCTTATTGCAGCGGAAAAAATCTGGGACAGAATTTTTCTAAATGATGCAAAATTTTTGATGGGTGATTTCGAACTTGGTTTCTCGAACGGTAAAACTGAAAAAAACAGTCTGAGCGAAATGTTTTCGGCGATTCTTGAACCGTATTTTGAAGAAAATTATCCAAATCACCCGGTTTTCACAAAACCGCTCTTAATGAAAGACGTTTCAAAATTGGTCAATGACCTGTTTAGCGGAGCGAGAGGTAATCACGAAAATGTGCAGGAATTAGCGGAAACATTTGCTCTTCCGCTCGGTTTGGTCAGCAAGCGAGAAGAAAATTTTGTTCTGGCATCCGAAGAAACTTTGTTTAATTTGCATTCAGCAGAAAAATTAATGTCATTAGTTGCTCAAAATTCGGATGGAAAAGTTAGTTTGGAAACGATCTACAACAGCTTAAAAGAGCCGCCTTTCGGTCTCGTCCGTGAAGCTCAACATCTCATTTTAGGAGCTTTGGTCGCTCAGAGAAGAATCGAATTTATTACATCAAACAGCAACCGAATAAACCGCCGTTCACTTGATTTAAAAATTCTTTGGGACGATATAGACGGAATTGCGGAAATCTCAAGTGTAAAATTTGACTTTGCCAAATTAATAAAATGGGCGAAATTATTTACAAATAAGTAATCACTCACAATTAAGTTAGACTATATTTGAAGTTTGAAAACTTTATTCTCAGACTTCTGCCAAATTCATTTAAGGCTTGCTTGACCGAATAGCAAAGTCGTTCTTTGTCTTCATAA
>JALZKH010000118.1 GCA_030859345.1 Acidobacteriota bacterium
TCAAAGAACGATAATCAGTATCTGAAAGTTGAAAGATTGATGATTTCTCTTTTTTGTTTTTGTTTGTCATTGAAAGACAATATCATAAATACATTTTTTGTATAACAACTTCAATTACAAAGCACTAATCATATCCGAAGCAATTAATGTGTAATCATAACCTTCGCCCGAATTATATTGACCGAGAAGATAACCCGCGATTTGTTCCTTTGCGTGAGCCAGAGTTTTCTTGAGGTCATTCTCAAACTCGATAATCACCTTATTATAAAGCGTGTCCGCACTCCCGCGATGAGAACGGTCTTTGCGTGGAATATTCAAAACGGTTTTTTCCGCACCGCTTGTAATCACATCAACGACATTTTTTGTTTCTTCATTATGAGCAAAAAGCCGATTGAGCAAATCCTTAAATGCTTCTTTTTTGGTTGCTTCTTTACTCGCCTGTGAAACCTTTTCACGATAATTTTTGATTTCTTCGATTCTATTTATCATTGGGATTTTCTCTGTTTATTATGAGATTCTGCAAATTAAACTTATTGCTTTAATTCAACTATGGCAGCACCGTTTCCGCCTTCGTTTAGTGGGATAGAATTAGACAATAAAAAATTATGTGGTATTCAAGATTTTCTTCTTTAGAGATGGCGAGATACGAAAATCTGCATTTTCCAGTTTCTCTAAAATATCTTCAATCGAACTAATTAAACCATTTTCTTTGGCTTTCAAAATTATGCCCAGAGTTCCGATGATTTTTATGTTTAATTCTTGAGCAATTCGGCGACCTTTTTTCTCGTCAATTATCAAAACACTTTCGGCAGTTTCCATAGATAAAGCTATTGCACTTGCTTCGCCTTTATCTAAAATCAAACTGAGAGCATCAACTCTGGATTGATCTTTGACAGTCCGAATTTTTATCCAATTTGGTAACTCAAGTCCAAATTCATCTTTTACTTCTGCGGTTATGAGGATTTCGCCGAAAAGTTTTTTCAGAAGTGATAATTCCTTTATATTTTCTAAAACGATCAGGCAACTTGAATCTGCAATAACTATTTCCCGATTCATAGATTTTTCAAATCTTCTTCTAATTCCATTTCATCGTAGCCAAAAACAGAAACATTATATTTCCCAAGAAGTTCCAAAAACGCACGTTTTGACAAACCCGCAACTTCCGCCGCTTGTCCCGACGAGAGTTTGCCGAGTTCATAGAGTTTTGAAGCGACGATCATTTTTAATTCAAAATCGCTGACATCAACACTTTTCGGTAATGTAAATTCGATTGTTCCGTTCATAATTTAATTTTCCGTTTCAAATTCTTTTTTGTCAATAAATTATTGTTTCAATTCAACTATTGCAGCACCGTTTCCGCCCTCGTTTTGCCCGGTTTATAATGCTTTTAAAAAGTCTGCGGGTGAATAGATTTGCATTGAACCATTCTTAAAATCTTTCTCATTTCTCGTTATGATTGCATCGAGATTTTCGGCAACGGCAGATTCGTGTTGGACGGCATCTTCAAAATCTTTGAAACCGATTGTTAAAGCATTTTCATAAATTTGAATATTACTTTTAGCAATTTCTACGATTTTCAAAAGGTCTTCGATTGCAATAAATGCAGATGCTTTATTAATTAATTTTCGAGTCGTGTAGAAAGTATTTATCGGAGTAATTGCAGAAACATAAGCCACAAATTCTTTGTTTTGCAAACTGATGAAAATCTTGTCTGCATCTGCAAAAAATGGTTGACGGGCGAGAACAAAATCCAAAACAACATTTGTATCAAGCAAAACCCGCATTATTTATATTTCTCCATTATGTAGTTTATATAATCTTCTTTCAATTCCTCGTCTGTCGGTGGAGTTTTGCCTTTTACAGATGCGATCCCCCGCAATCTATCAACTGCCTTTTTTCGTTCTTTGATTGAGTTGGTCTTGTCGCCATTCTTTTGTAAATCTTCTTTCACAGAACGTGAAACTTCCTCAATAATTTCTATTCTTTCCGCAATCGGCAGATGTTTTATTTGATTTATTATTTCTGTTTGCATTTTTTTGAAACCTCCAATTTACTATTGTTTCAACTCAACTATTGTAGCACCGTTTCCGCCTTCGTTTTGCGGGGCGAAGCCGAAACTTGAAACGTGCGGATGTCCTTTGAGGAATTGATGGACGAAATTTTTCAGAACGCCCGTGCCGAAGCCGTGGATGATGCGGACTTGGTGCATTTTATTGACGAATGAATCGTCGAGGAATTTATCAATTTCGTCTTCGGCATCGAGCGTTGTTTTGCCGATGAGATTGAGTTCGGACTGCACGCCGCCGAGTTCCATATCAATGTTTGATTCTTTAGCTTTTTTCTGAAGATTTTCAAGTTTGTTTTTGCTTTGTTTTTGCGAAACTTCAACCGTTTGCAGGTCGTCGAGTTTTTGTTTCATACGCATCGAACCAACCAAAACATCGGCATTTTTACCGTTTATTTTTTCAACTTTGCCGATTGTGCCGAAGTTTTTCAATAAAACTTGTGAGCCGTTTTCGATTGGTTTATTTGTGGTTTTTGGTTCGTTGTTTTCAAATGTTTGCGATATTTTGTTTTTCTGAGTTTGGTTCTTATTTACATCTGATCCGCTCGCTACTGCTCGTAGTTCTGACTTATTTTCCGCGTTTTCGTGTTTTTGCGTTGCCGTGTCAATTTTCAATGCTTCACGTTTTAATTTTGCTTTGTTTGCTTGTAAATCTTTTTCAAGTTTTTTGCGTTCCTTTTTATCTTTAACAGTTTTTAAGAATTCCTTTGATTGTTTGTCAAAATCAGTAATTATTTGATTTAATTCGGTTTCAAATTCTCGTCGCCTTTGGTTTTCTTTTTTGCGGAAATCTATATCCAAACTGGCATATTTTTCAGCAGTTGCCTGGCGTTCTTCTTCAAGTGCAACTCTCAAATCTGTCGCTAGTTTCGTTTCTTTTTGGAGTTTGTGCAAATAATCTTCGGCAACTTGAGCGGCGACATTTAGATTTTCACGGGCTTTTTCGATAACTTCATCTCGAATCCCAAAACGTCTTGCAATTTCCAAACCCGAAGATGCACCCGCAATTCCCGTTAAAAGTTTATAAGTCGGCTGCAAAGTTTTTTCATCAAATTCCACCGAAGCATTTATCACATCGGCATCGTTTGTCGCATAAATTTTTAAACCTTTATAATGAGTTGATGCAATTATTTGTGCATTGTTTTGACGAAAATGATCCACCACCGCCACGCCCAACGCCGAACCTTCTTCGGGATCAGTTCCCGTGCCGACTTCATCGAGCAGAACGAGTGCGGGCGTGTTTAAGTTTTTCATCATCGAAGAAATGTTTGAAATATGCGAGGAAAACGTCGAAAGATTTGCCGACAAAGATTGGTTATCTCCAATGTCTGCCAACACGGACGCATAAAAAGGAATCTTCGCCGACTTCGCCGGAACGGGCAAACCCGAAACCACCATCAATGAAAGCAAACCCGCCGTTTTCAAAACAACAGTTTTCCCACCCGCGTTTGCACCCGAAATTATCATTACGGAATTCTTTTTAGATAATGAAAAACTTACGGGAACGATTTCCTGGTCTTGTTCGTTGTTCGTTGTTCGTTGTTCGTTGGTGTTTTCCTTTGCTCCTTTACTCCCTTGCGGGAAATTTTTTCTCAAATTTTCTTCCAAAAGCGGATGACGGGCATCAACCAAATCGAGTATTTCATCTTCCGAAATTATCGGAACAATCGCATTGAAGTTTTCGGCGAAGATAGTTTTTGCTTTGACAAAATCCAGTTCAGCGACGGCTTCGACAGCGATTTCGATGGCGGGTAGATTTTGCCGTAATTCCTCCGCGAGTGAAAATAAGATTCTGGCAATTTCATTTTCTTCTTTGGCTTTTAGTTTTTGTAATTCGTTATTTGCCTCAATAGATTCAAGCGGTTCAATGAAAATCGTCGCACCCGAAGATGAAGCACCGTGAGCGACTCCGTTGATTTTCCCCGAAAAATCGGCTTTAACCGGAATCACAAAACGCTCGTTTCGCACCGTTACGATTTCGTCCTGAATCGCATTGCTTTTGGAACGCATTAAATCTTCCAACGATTTCGTCAGCCGTCCGCGTTGAGCATTTATTTCGCGTCTGAGTCTTGTCAATTCTGGCGAGGCAGAATCATCCAATTCACCGCTCGGTAGAATTTTTTTGTTTATTTTTTCAGCAATGTCATTTAAATGTTTCGGCAAATTCTCGACTAATTCCCAAAGCGTCGGTGCAATTTCTTTTTCGGCTTGAATCGCATTTTTTGCAAACAACGCCTGCGACAAAAGCCTTGCAAGTTCCCGCAAAATAGTCGGTTCGAGCGAAGAATTGCGAATTTTCAAAAGCGAGATCGCATCGCTCGGATCGGTCAATTCGGAAAATCGCCACGTTACATCTGCTTCCTTCAACGCAAAAATTTCCGCAATCGCCGCCAAATCTTTTTCCAATTGCAAACGGCTCGTGTGTGGTTTCATATCCAGCACATAACTCTCACCCATCGGTGTTTGTGCATTTTGAGCGATGAGCATTAGAAGTTTATTAAATTGTAGAGTTTCTAGACTGAACATTTTACCAATTAAAAATATAAACTTTGATCAATAATATGTAATTGTGCGTAATTCCATTGGGAAGGGTTGATTAACATATCTTTCGTTGGTCGTATAACTTAGCCAATTACCATGAGAATCATAATTATAAGTCAATGACCCGTTTGATTTTATTTCCCCCTTTGAATCGTAAACAATATGTGAGGTTATAAATCCATTATTGTCATAACCTTTGATGTGTTTGGTTTCGATTGAATTATCGGCTTTGTAAATTAATTTTTCAATAATATTATCTTTTTCATCGTATTCAAAAGTAGTTCGACCAAATTGAACCAGGTCTTTATTTTTATCTAAAGCGTAAGCAACTACTTCTTTTATATTTCCGTTTTCATAAGTATATAAAACTCTGTTTGTAACTACATTCTTCTCATAATAATAAATTATTTCAGTCAGAGTTTTACCTTGGTAATTATATTTGATTAATTTGTGAAAATATTTTTCATCGGGTTTGCTGTTATTTTTATTTTCATTGAAAGTTGGCACAGGATAGTAGCCTCTTTCCTCAATTTTGTTTCCCATTGAATCATAAACAATGAGCAGGACGGCTTGTTCCCTAGATGAAGGATAAGTCACGGTTTGTCTGACCCTGTTTCCTTTATCATCATAAATGTAAACATCCTTAACGGGAATCGGTTTTCCTTCATTGTATTCCTCCCATCCGGTTGCTTTTCCTTCAAGATCAAATGTATAAACAATCCGATGAATACTTGACTCTGTGCCGTAATCTTTAGTGCCTTTATTCAAACGTTCTGTCAAATTACCTTTTTTATCAAAGGTAGCAATTGTTACTTGAGAAACAGCAGTTTTAATTAAGTTACCACCTTTTTTAACAAAAACGGCATTTTCGATTTTAACTGTGTGAACATTTCCTTTTAGACAGCTAAGTTCTGCATCTGTTTTAGCAGTTTTCGGAATTGTGCATCTGCTTTCAGGCATTGACGGAGTAGAATCTCTTACAGATTCTCTTGAATAAACAACATTTTGCTGAGTTTGCTTGAATTCTTGAGCCTGAATAATAAGCAAATTCATTAAAAGTAGTGTTGCTATAACTACAAATTTAGGACATCTGATTTTATATTTCATTTTGTTTTCTTATTATCAAAAGTTTTATTTAATTATCTCAACTCCTTTCCAAAACGCCACAGAATTTTCGATGTTTTTTGCTTCGTCTTTTGCGTCGGGATAATACCATGCGGCATCAACATTTTTTTCTCCGTCAACATTTATAGTGTAATAATTTGCCGTTCCTTTCCAACTGCAAACCGTATTTGTGTCGGTTTTTTCAAAATAGTCTTTTTTGATCGAATCGGCAGGAAAATAATGATTTCCTTCGACGACAACTGTGTTATCGCTCTCGGCGATGGTTTTTCCGTTATAAATTGCTTTCATAATTTTATTTACTCCTTTGTTCCAGATAAATATATTTTACAAAATTTCTTATGCTAAAACATCTTCATCACCCGAATCTCTGATAAAAATGCAGGTCGAGCCTGTTTTTTCGACCATTTTTCGGATGAACTTAAAATCTATTTCGTCGGGCAGACCGAAGATATTTAAATCCGCACGCGAGGCTTGTTCGAGGCATTCATCAAAATCTCCTTCGAAAACGTCGATCTTTGCATTCGGAAGACGTGCGTATTCGACCAGATCTTCAAGCGAATTTGTTGCCATTTCGAGATTTTCCGAATCTTCAACGCCCGTTAAAACCGTAATCTCGCCGCTCCAATTTTGCTGGATTTGATAGGCAAGAAGCAATGCCAGATCAATGTTGCTTTCGCCACGCATCGCATCCCAATCCTGCTGCTGGTCGCTCACCCAAACATTCAATTTATGCTTGTGGCTGAGGCGTGCTTGCGGATGTTCGGCAAAAAGAATTACACCGAGATTATTGGCATTTGCCCGCTCGATGATTTTTGTAAGATCGTCTTCACGCTGGTAATTTTCTACGCCAAGCAGCGGCAGAAAAATTATATTCGGACGCAAGAACGAACCGCTCATAACCTGCATTGTCGTTATCAGATCGTCGCCGAAATCCTTTGATTTCACCATGGTTGAATATGCGAAAATGTCTTCCTTTTTAAGCGATTCGACAAGTTTCGGAAGTTCATTTCTGAGAGGTGAATCATCTAGATCATCCGCCAAACCGATCAAATAAATCGAGCCTTTCGGATTGGCAATATCATATAAAATGCGGAATTTACCGCGGAAATTTTGAGCGTCTTCGATGGGAATAAGCAGATTCGGTTTCCACGCACGACCTTTTTGCTTTGCAAGTTGAGCAATTTTTCTCGCCCACCATTCAGTTACGGAAATCAGCAAACCGCTGCGGACATCGCCGAAAGGTTTATCCAAATCACGTCGGCGTATGAAATAATAAAGTCCGATAACGACGATTATTGAAACGACGCTGAAGATCGGATCAATAATAAACATCGAGATCAAACAGCCGAACATTCCGACAAAGGGAACAAATTTCGGAATGCGAAAAGTCGGACGAAAACTTATTAAACCGAGACTTTGTTTGATTAAGACAACGGCGTTTATTACCGCGTAAGTTAGCAGTAAGAACATCGTAATCATTGCCGCCACAGCAGTTAATTCACGCATCATCAGTGCGGCGGAAACGATTATTCCCGTAAATAAAAGTGCGTTGCGGGGTTCACCGTTTGAGCCTAGTTTGGCAAGTTTTTCTTCGGCGATAAACGTAACACCGTGGTCTGCCAATGCCTGCAAAATTCTAGGAGCTCCAACCAAACAGGAAAGTCCCGACGAGAATGTTGCACCCAAAAGTCCCGCAATTACGGCAGGCTGCCATGCGGATTTATCTATTACAATCGTATAATTTTCGACAAGTTCCTTGGGCGAAGCGACAAATGAAAGCCAAACGGCAACAGCAATATAAACCACATAACTGACTGCAATTGCCGCCAAAGTTCCGAACGGAACACTCTTTTTCGGACTTTCCAAATCGCCCGACATATTTGCTCCCGCCATAATTCCTGTGGCGGCGGGAAAAAATACGGCAAAGACAAACCAGAAATTCGTGGTTTGAAAATCGTTTTCGGGAAATCCCTTAAAGCTGCCCCAAAGTGTCGGCGTGTATTCCAGAGGAGTAAAATAAACGGAAGCGAAAATCGCTACGAGCGAAACAAGAATGATTGCTAAAATCAGATATTGAATCTTAAATGCGAGATTTGCACTGATGAACGCGATAACAAATAAAACCCCGAAGGTCGCAAAATCAACATAGATCGCCGGATGTTCGGGAAAAATAAGCCGCCAGCCTTCGCGGAAACCGATGATATACATCGCCGTTGCCAAGCCTTGCGAAAGGTAAAACGGAATCCCGATTCCGCCGCCGACTTCCAAACCCAAAGATTTTGAAATAACCGAATATGCACCACCCGCACCGATACGAATATTGGTCGTAATCGTTGACAGCGAAAGTGCTGTGCAAGTCGAAATCCCGAAAGCAATTGTGATTATTAAAATTGCTCCGATAAGTCCAGCGTTTCCGACAACTGCACCCTCACGCAGATAAAGGATTACGCCCAAGATTGTCAACAAAGTCGGCGTAAAAACGCCGCTAAATGTGCCGAATTTTTTGCGTGGTTTGTTTTGAGTAGATGAGTTTTCTACATTTTGTGATGTTTCGCCCATTATTTTTTACTAATAAATATATCACAAAAATTTCCGTCTGATTTCAGGAGTCGGAATCATACACTCATCTTTTTTGCCGAATAATTTATAACGGTATTTTGCAAGTATTTTATAAAAAAAGTCACGTATAAATTTCGGCACGAGCAATAAGATATAAAATACCGACCAAATTCCATCTAAATTTCGTGCAATTCTTAAAGCGGCGGTTGAATGAGTATAGGCTTTGCCATCTTCTATAAGAATCACCGAATCGGTTTCTTTATTAATATTGTGTTTTTCTAAAAGTTTTTCGGCAATTTCCGATTGCAGTGGAGTAAATTTAAAATGATTTTTTGAATCCTGTTCGATAATAAAATTCACCCAATCGTTGCAGAAATTGCAAACCCCGTCGAACAATATAATTGCTTGTTTTGGTATGTTCATATTTCTATTTAATATTCTACAGCATTTTTTAGATAGATTTAACCGATGAACACATTTATTGATATGATTTTATTCCAAATAGTTAAGAGAAACATTTCAGAATTGTGAATTTTTGACGAAATAAGATGTAAGACCTTTCCATTCTGAAACTTTTTGTTTTACAATGCCGTAAACAGTTTTTAGAATTTTCAAATTTACAATCTAATCCGCTTATAAGTTATGAAAAAACATTTCTTGCGTTTTTCTATCGCAATTTTTACGTTTGTTTTACTGTCTGTTTCTATTTATGCACAACAAGTCGGGAGTTATGCAATTACCAATGCCGATGTGGTTCTGGTTTCGGGTCCGACGATTACGGATGCGACGATTGTTATCCGCGACGGCTTGATCGAATCGGTCGGGAAAAATATCAGCATTCCGGCTGATGCAAAGGTTTTTGACGGCAGAGGCTTGACGGTTTATCCGGGATTTTTTGATACAAATACGGATCTGGGAATTCAAAAAGCTCCGCCGACACGCGGAGGACAAAATGCCCAAAGTAATCAACCGCAGTCGAATTCAAATTATCCTGAATCTTTGCGTCCCGAACAGACGGCGGCGGAGAAATTAAAAGCCGGAGAAGCACAATTCGCCGCTCAGAGAAATAATGGTTTTACGACGGTTTTGACGGTTGAAGATTCCGGGATTTTTGAAGGTCAGTCAGCGGTGATAAACTTGGCGGGAGATTCGGTTTCGTCAATGATCATCCGCTCGCCTTTTGCCCAACACGTTGCTTTCAGAACCGAACGCGGCGGACAGTTTCCGTCGTCTTTGATGGGAACTTTTGCGGCACTTCGCCAGATGTTTCTCGATGCCAAACGCCTGAACGAAATTCAAAAAATGTATGACAAAAATTCGCGTGGAATGAAACGTCCCGAAAAGGATACGGCTTTGGAGGCTTTGATGCCGATTATCAATGGTCAAATGCCGATTGTTTTTAATGCGAATACGGAAAGGGAGATTATCCGTGTCGTGGATTTGGCAAAGGAATTTAACCTGCGGGCGATAATTTCCGGCGGATCAGAAGCCGGCAGAGTTGCCGACAGATTAAAGGCACAAAATATTCCCGTTTTGCTTTCCCTGAATTTTCCAAAAAGAACATTAACTGAAAACAAAGAAGCCGATCCCGAGTCGCTTGAAACTTTAAGACTTCGGGCGGAAGTTCCGAAAACGGCGGCGAAATTAAAACAAGCGGGCGTAAAATTTGCGTTTCAATCCGGTGAATTAAAAAACATCGGCGATTTTTGGGGAAATGCCGAAGAAACAACGAAAAACGGCTTGGCAAAATCGGATGCGATTCGTGCAATGACTTTGGATGCGGCGGAAATTTTAGGCGTAAAAAATCAACTCGGCTCGATTGAAACGGGAAAAATCGCTAACTTAGTCGTGATGAAAGGCGATATTTTTGCCGACGACAAAACCATCACGCACGTTTTTATTGACGGAAAAGTATTTGAAATGCCGAAGAAACCCGAGAAAAAACCGGGAGATGATACCACCGGCGAAACAGGAAAAATCGTGCAGGTCGGCGGAACTTGGACGCTGACGATTGCCGCACCCGGACAGAGCATTGACGCACAATTGGTTTTGGATCAGCAGGGAAATGTTTTGACGGGAACTATGAATTCCACATTTTTCGGCTCGGCAACAATCAAAAACGGCACGGCGACGGCAAACGGATTTAGTTTCGACGCAACAATTTCAATCGGCGGACAGGAAATAAACACATCATTTAACGGAACTGTTTCCGATAATAAAATGGAAGGAACGGTTTCTTTACAGGAAGATGCCGCAACATTTACGGGAACAAAAAATCCGTAGGAAAGTAAAAAACAAAAAAGGTAAAAGTAAAAAGTAAAAATCTTTCTATTGAAAGTTTATACGAGGAAATTAATGACAAACAAACTGATTTTTTTACTAATGGTTTCGCTTCTGTTAATTCTACCGACTTTTGTATCGGCACAGAATAAACAGGACGTTTTGATCCGCAATGCAACCGTGATGACTGCTGCGAAAGGCACTTTGCAGAATACGGACATTTTAATTCGCAACGGGAAAATTGCACAGATCGGCAAAAACTTAAAAGCCGGAAATGATGCACAAATAATTGATGCGACGGGAAAATATGTAACGCCCGGAATTATTGATTGTCATTCGCACGCAATGCTTGATGCCATCAATGAATTTTCCTACGCCGTAACTTCGATGGCGAGAACCCGCGACGTTTTAGACCCGACGGATGTAACAATTTACCGGGCATTGGGCGGCGGCGTAACGTCGGCAAATCTGCTGCACGGTTCGGCAAATCCCATCGGCGGTTTGAATACGGTTGTAAAATTCAAATACGGCAGACCGATTGAAGAATTTCTTATCCCTTCAGCACCGCCCGGAATCAAGTTTGCGATGGGCGAAAACGTCAAGCGTTCGAGAAATATTCCCGGACAAGCCACGCGGTATCCGGCAACCCGTATGGGAACACTGGAAATTATGCGGGATGCCTTTCGGCGGGCTAAAGATTACAGACAAAGTTGGATGGATTTTCGTGCCGGAAAAACAAAAGTGCAGCCGCGAAGGGATTTGGAACTTGAACCTTTGGTTGAAGTTCTGGAAGGCAAAAGACTCGTCCACGCTCACGGTTATCGTTCGGATGAACATCTGAATTTATTAAAATTGGCGAACGAATTCGGTTTTAAAGTGGCAACGCTTCAACACGGACTCGAAGCCTACAAGATCGCTCCCGAAATCGCCAAATACGGTGCCGGCGTTTCGATCTTCGTTGATTATTGGGGCTATAAAATCGAAGCCTACGACACGATTCCCTACAATGCTTATATTCTTTGGAAAAACGGTGTGGTCGTTTCAATAAATTCCGATTCGGGCGAAAGAATCCGCCGCTTAAACCTCGATGCGGCAAAAGCCGTCCGTTACGGCGGCGTGCCGGAAGAGGAAGCGTTGAAAATGGTTACGCTTAATCCTGCCAAACAACTTGGCATTGACAAAATTACGGGTTCAATCGAAATTGGAAAAGATGCTGACATCGCCATCTGGAGCGAGCATCCATTTAGCGTTTACACACACGCGGATATGACTCTGATTGACGGCGAAGTTTTCTTTGACCGCCAAAAAGATATTGCGATGCGTCAGCAACTTGAAGCAGAACGCGAGCGTCTGGAAAAAATGGAGGCGAATCTTCCGCCGAGTAAACGCAGTAAATCAAAAAGTCCGCAAACAAAACCGACTCCGAAAATGACACCAACCCCGAAAGTAACCCCGACTCCGACAGAAGCTGATAAAGGAGGAATTCAATAATGAAAATTGCGAATTACGAATTACGAATTACGAATTGCGTCGGATTATTTTTAGCAATACTGCTGACAGCTAATTGCTTACTGCTAACTGCTTATGCACAAAACGGCGGTTCGGATCAAAATTTAACAGGAAAAGCGGGAACTTTTGCAATCACGAATGCGAGGATAGTAACCGTTTCCGGTGCGGTAATTCCAAACGGAACAGTTGTTATCAGCAACGGCAAAATTTCCGCCGTCGGTGCAAATGTCTCGATTCCGGGTGGTGCTGAAAGAATTAATGGAACGGGTTTAAGTGTTTATCCCGGAATGATTGATGCCGGAACTAATATGGGCATTTTAGAGATCGGCGGCGGTGCTGCCGGAACGGTTGATGTTGCCGAAACAGGCGACATTAATCCGAATGCTAAAGCAATTCTCGGATTAAATCCGCACACATCGCATATAAATGTAACCCGCGTCAATGGAATTACAATGGTACATTCGATGCCGGCGGGCGGAATAATTTCGGGACAATCTGCGGTTGTCAACTTGAATGGTTCGACTCAGGACGAAATGGTGGTTGTTCGGGAATTCGGTTTAGTTATAAACTTCCCGCAAATCAGCACCTTTGCCGGATTTGATCCACTGACCGGACCGCGAATTGTAGATTTTGACCAAGCCGTCAAGAATCGTGATAAACGGGTTGATGAATTAAAGGAAGCCTTTGAAAATGCAAAGCAATATGCCAATGCCAACGATGCTTATGCAAAAAATAAATCTTTGCCAGCCGTCGCTACGGACTTGAAAATGGAAGCGATGATTCCATACATACGCGGCGAAAAACCAATCATTTTTGAAGCCCAGCGAGCCAGAGATATTCGCGGAGTTATCAAATTGGTCGAAGAAATGAAGCTGAAAGCCATAATTTTCGGTGGTGCGGAAGCGTGGCAGGAAGCCGAAGGTTTGAAGAAAAACAACATTGCGGTTATTTATGACCGAATTTTCAGTAACCCTCTGCGGCAGGATGATTCGTATGATTCGCTGTTCGAAGCACCAATGAAAATGCAAAAAGCCGGAATCAAATTTTGTATTTCAACCGGAGATAACGGTGCAAACGTCCGCGATTTGCCTTATCAGGCGGGTGCAGCAGCGGCTTACGGTCTGTCAAAAGATGAAGCTCTAAAAAGTGTTACGCTTTATCCGGCTCAAATTCTCGGGGTGGGCGATATGTATGGTTCGATTGAAAACGGAAAAGCTGCCAATCTCGTTGTAACCGACGGCGATATTCTGGAAGTCAGAACAAACATCCTGCATATGTTCATCAACGGCAAAAAACTTCCTCTGACCAGCCGCCATACTGATTTTTTTGATGCTTATAAAGATCGAAAACTTGGGCAGTAATTAGTTTGCAAAGTGTATTTTAGTGAGGGCATCCTTTTATAAAAAAGGGATGCCTTTTTCCTATGTAACGCCACCACCTTTAAACATAATAATTTAGAATGATTGATTGAAAACAAAAAAAAGCGGCAAGATGGCGGCGTTACATTTAATAAAGTAAAATAAATTTCTATGGGAAATGCACTCAAAAAAATAATTGCCGAACTCAATGAAAATCTCATAAAAGAATACAAAACCGACAAGCAGCTATTTAAGGAATTAACCGAAGTTCAAAGCGATTTAGGTTTGCTTTACGATGATCGCCCGACCTGTCCTTTCTTGCGTCCGCATTTTCTTTCCCGCAAACAATATGATGAAATCGCACACGCCGCCGAAACTATTGCTGAAGCCGCCAAACGCCTGACTTATGCTGCTCTGGAAGATGAAAAATTACTCGAAAGATTCGACCTGACCGAACAAGAAGAACGTCTGGCAAAAATAAATCCGGGTTACGAGAAAATTTGTGTTTCAAGCCGCCTTGATACATTTGTTGCGGGCGAAAATTTCAAATTTCTTGAATATAATGCCGAAACTCCCGCCGGTGTCGGTGATCAGATGCAGCTTGAAAAAGTTTTGGAAAAAATTCCGCTGACAAAAGATTTTCTTGCAAACAATAAACATTGGCGACCAAAGCCGCATCAAAAACTGCTCCAATCTTTATTTACATCCTATCGGGAATTCGGCGGCAAAAAGAGCAAACCGAATATCGCCATCGTGGATTGGGAAGGTGTTTCTACGGAAGCGGAATTTTTTATCCTGAAAGATTATTTTGAATCAATGGGTTTCCCGACGCTGATCGCCGATCCTTCGGAATTAGATTACAACGGCAAAAACTTACACGCCGGAAGTTTTGAAATAGATATTTTTTACAAGCGTGTCATAATTCACGAACTGCTCGAAAAAATTGATGAAACACATCCGATAATTCAAAGCTATATTGACGGCAATTTATGTATGGCAAACTCCTTCCGCGTAAAAATCCCGCATAAAAAGATGGGTTTTGCAATATTTACTGATGAAAAATACGCTGAAATTTTCACGGATGAACAATTAGAAATAATAAAAACACACATTCCCTGGACACGAAAAGTTGAAGAAACAAAAACAAAATTTCACAATGAAAAAATTGATCTGATCGAATATCTGCAAAATAATCGTGAACGATTTTTGCTCAAGCCAAACGACGATTACGGCGGAAAGGGAATTGTTCTCGGATGGGAAGTTGAGCAAGCAGAATGGGAAACGGCAATTGGTGAAGCATTACAGAATTCCTTCATCGTGCAGAAAAAAGCCGCCATCGAAAAACAGGAATTCCCGGTTTACGGCGAAAAAGTTACGCTCGAAAATCTGCTCGTAGATTTCGATCCTTTTCTTTTTCAAAACAAAACAGAAGGCGGATTGGTTAGGCTTTCATCATCTTCACTTGTTAACATAACGCAGGGCGGCGGACAGACAGCTTTAATAATTTTGGAAAATCTTTAATTCGATTTATTGAAAAACAAAATGCTGAAAATCCTTTCTAAAATTTTGATGATTTTGTTTTTGCTTGCCGTGCCGTTTTTGTTTTACGGGTTCGGCAGGGAAACTTTTTTTAATTTAAAGGAAATTTCCCTGAGTGATTCGCGTTGGATTTTTTTCATAATCGGATTTATCACATTCTTTCCCATCCAATTTCTTGCATCGCGGCTTTTTTACGGTTTGTGGTGTTATTTGCAGACGCTTGAACACGAATTGACTCATTTAATTATCGGTTTGATTTTCTTTAAAATTCCGACGGGAATTCGCGTTACGGCACACGAGGGCGGCGAAGTCCGGCAAACGGGACGCGGAACGACGGGGCAGACCTGGATTTCGCTGGCACCTTATTTTTTCCCGACGGTTTCGCTGGCAATTATAATTTTTGCGTATTTTTTGGAATTAAAAAACGACATTCTGCTCAGTTTGCTTGGTTGGTCAACAGCGTTTCATTTGATTTCAAACTGGACACAGACGAGTTTTCGGCAGACCGATCTGCAGGATGCAGGTATAGTTAAAACGATTCTGATTCTGCCGATTATGAATCTGATTTGTTACGGTTCGGTTCTCGCATTTGTAGAGAAGGGATTTTCGGGTTTTATCGGATTTTGGATTAAAGGTTTACGGGCGGGATTTGAGTTTGGAATCGGAATGTTGAGATAACAAATGACAAGGAAAATGCACCCGGCATGATTCGAACATGCGACTCCTTGATTCGTAGTCAAGTACTCTATCCAACTGAGCTACGGGTGCTTAAAAAAGCGAATAATTAGACTACAAAAATATTTGTAAATTGTAAATGGTAAATCGTTAATTGTTTTTTCCAACTATAAAGACTGGTTTACTATTTACAAAGTCATTTTGCAAAATAGCCCGGACGGGTTCGGGAAATGAGTTCGGGTTTGTTGACTTCGATCTTTATTTCACGCCATTCTCCGTTACGTTTTGTGTCGGAAGGTTCGTATTCAATTGTATAAAGCGAGCGGACATCAGCGGCAACCCGGGCGTAAAGTCTGCCCATTTGTTCCAGACGGTCTATCGTATTGATCGTGCCGCCGGTTCTGTCTGCCAGCATTTTAAGGCGTTGCCGGGCGACCTGAAACATTTCTACCTGAATCGGTGTCGGATCGGCAAGTTTTGCCGGATCGCCCGTCGGAAGTGCCAGCGGATATATCGTAACGCCTAGAGCAGAGGCTTTGTTTAAAACGCTGTTTAGAATTTGATTTTTTTCGGGAATGATCGAATTCGGAATTTTTTGAGTATCCAATTTAGCAAGTATTTCTCTGTCCTGCTCACGAATTGCCGTGTCCACTCCATCGGTTAAAACGATAATCGCTTTGCGTCGGTTTGCTTCCTTTGAGAGTTTGGCAAGTGCCGTGTCGAGAGCCTTATAAAGCTGTGTTTTTCCGCGTCCGTTGGCGACATTTATGGAATTGGCGAGAGTTTTTCGCTCGCTTGTGAAATCATTTAGAACATTTACCTTGTCATAAAATTCGATGACGGCAATGCGGTCATCCGGCGAGAGTGCATCAATAAATCGAAATGCGGAGGTTTGAATTGTTTGCCGGAATCCGAGCGTCGAGCCGCTCATATCGAGAATCATCACAACGCTAAACGGTGCAACCGTCGGCTCAAATCTTGTGATTTCCTGCTTTACGCCGTTTTCGTACAGCGTAAAATTATTTTTATCCAGATTCGTTACCGCCTGACCGGAACGATTAACCACACCGACATTCAAACGCACAAGTGTCGAATCAACATTTATCACATCGTCATTTTGTGCAAATAAAAAGGTCGAACACAGAAACAGAAATATTAGGGCTGAAAGAATTTTGTAAAAACGCATAGTAAATCAGATTTTCAAATTAATAAATAATCAGACGCTTTTTAATAGTTTACGGTTGCTCAAAGCCTGATCTGAAATATCTTAACATTGGAGTAGTTATGCGTTATAATGCTCTTTTGTGTAATTGAAATTTTATTTTCAGAATAAATATTATTTAGAAGGTTTATATTAACTTCAGGTTTTTAACCCGTCTAAATAACCTCATCTGAATTAAGGGGAAGTAATAATGTATAAACCGAAATATTGTTGTAACTGCGGTGAGAGAATCGAGAGAACCGATTGGAAAATCCTTTCGAGCCGTAAATTTTGCGAACTATGCGAAACTGAATTTAAATTTGAAGAATGGATGCCGAAAATTGCGGCTTTATTTTTGATGGTCTTCGGAGTTTGGGGATTCAGCGGTTTGTTTCTTAAATCCCATGATTCATTAGCCGTTAATAATAATTCAAAAGCCGTAGGTTTTCAGCAAAATGCTGAACGCTCTTTAAAAACTAATAATACGCAGTCTGAAAATTTCGAGAAACAGGACATTTCCACTTCAGAATCCGTGCAGAAAATACCGGAAAATTCAGCATCGAAGCCGAATATTTTGCCGGAACGCAATTCAGCAAGCATAAAACCGGCAAAAGATACGCAAAAAAGTTCAGATGCACCTGTCTATTTTTGCGGGGCTGAAACAAAAAAAGGAACGCCGTGTTCAAGGCACGTGAAAGGCAGCGGCAGATGTTGGCAGCACAAAGGTCGTGAGGCAATGCTGCCTGCTAAAGATTTGTTGATAAGTGAAAATTAAGGCAGAATTAAAATAGTAAAAATGAAACAATTAGCCCCTAATACATTAGTCCAGAATCGTTATAAGATAGTCAATCTGATCGGCAAAGGCGGGATGGGCGAAGTTTATCTGGCTGTTGACCAACGGTTCGGAAGTGCGATGGCTCTGAAACGCACAACGGTTGGCGACGATCTGTTGCTTGCCGAAGCGTTTGAAAGAGAAGCAAAGTTTTCCATTTTCCGTTAATATTGTTTTCCATTTATTACTTATGTTCATTACAAAACCGCAGGATTTTAATTACAAAACCACAGTTTATAGTCACGGCTGGTATCAACTCGCACCTTTTGAATTTGATGAAGAAAACCGGCGTTTGAAATACGTTTTCCAAAGTGAAACTAACGAAAAACCTGTTTCCGCAATAATTAGTGAAACTGATAAAAAAGTAAAAATCGAGTTTTCCGATAAAAATATTTCTCAACAATTTAAAAAGAAAATAGTTGAAAATATAAAACACATTCTGCGGATTGATGAAGATTTAAGCAAATTTTATCAAATTATAGATAAAAAAAAAGAATTTGCTTGGATAAAAAAAGTCGAAGCAGGCAGACTTCTGCGTTCACCGACGGTGTTTGAAGATTTGGTTAAAACCATCTGCACGACCAATTGTTCCTGGGCTTTGACGAAAAAGATGACTGCAAATCTGGTCGAAAAACTCGGTGAAGAAACAAGCAATGGCGAAAAAACTTTTCCGACAGCCGAAGCAATGGCAAAGGTTAATGCGGATTTTTACCGCAAAGAAATTCGTTCCGGTTATCGTTCCGAATATTTTGCCGAATTAGCTAAAGCGGTGGCGGACGGAAAGATAAATCCCGAAAATTGGTTCGCAACGGATTTGCCGACGGATGAATTAAAAAAGGAAATGAAAAAAATAAAAGGAGTCGGCAATTACGCGGCGGAAAACCTTTTAAAATTGCTCGGACGCTACAACGGACTCGCACTCGATTCTTTCCTGCGTTCCGAATTCGGCAAAAAGTATAACAACGGAAATTCCTGCACGGATAAAGAAATCGAAAAATTTTACGAGCGTTTCGGCGAATGGCGTGGACTTGTAATGTGGTTTGATATGAGCAAAAGATGGCTTGATTAATTTGAAGAAATAATTTTTTTAAGTTGTTCGCTCAATTTCTCAATGTGTTCATTTGTGTGTTTATCCGCAGATTTATCCGCAGATTTATCCGAAAAATTTATTATCGGATGATAAAAAATCTCGACTTTTCCAAGTCTTGGAAACTTATGTTCTCTCGCCCATATTTTGTTGCCGCCGCGAATTGTAATGGGCAAGATCGGTACATTTACTTTTAATGCCAGGCGAACTGCTCCGGTTTTGAATTTGAGCAAATCGCCGTCGGCAAATTCTCTTTCGCCTTCGGGGAATATGACGAGAGTTGCTCCGTCTTCC
The DNA here is from genome assembly GCA_030859345.1 of Acidobacteriota bacterium. Taxonomy (GTDB): domain Bacteria; phylum Acidobacteriota; class Blastocatellia; order Pyrinomonadales; family Pyrinomonadaceae; genus Aridibacter. The sequence continues at coordinate 19,066 of JALZKH010000118.1, forward strand.
AACACTATGAATGCTTCTTTGAGAGATTTTATGCCGCCGCCGCGTTTCAAACTGACGGGGAAACATCCCAATTTACGCAGGAGTTCGCCGATGAAAAACCATTTGAACGGCTCATCCCATGTCATAAAACGTAGATTTCTTTTGATCGGAATACATATCCAGAACGGATCAAAATATGTCTGATGGTTTGAAACAATTATCAAGCCGTTTTCTGATTCGAACGGTATATTTTCTAAATTATAGTATTTTACCCGCCAGAGAGTTTTGCTCAATAGATTTGCCAGAAAACGAACCGTTTCGACAACTAATTTCGACGGCTTTGAGATTTCTGGATGAGAATGTTTCACAAGCAAATATTAAAATACTGTATTAAATTTGCAAGTTTTCATCTCGCTTATTTACAAATCAATTCCTCTGAGCGGAAAGTAACTGTCAACAAATTCTATATGAATCCGTGTAATTCCGTCAGGACCGACTCTTTTTCCCCTGACTATTGCTTTGATCGAAAGATTATCCTGTTCGCTGGTGATTTTAACCATTGAGCCGACTTCAACATCTAATGTTGTGAAAACCGCCGCTCCGCTGAGGCTTATATTTTCAGTTACGGTTGATTCAATATTTTGAGGCTCTCCGTTTTCATCTAAAACTTCGACACTTAAATTAACCGGAATCTGATAACGCGAATGTGTGCGGTCTTCTTTTGGAAGATGGCTGTCATCGGGTCTGCTCGGAGCATTAACAATATTCCATAAGCCCTGACCTTTTACCGGTTCAAGATCGTAGAGATGTGTCGGATTATCAAAGTAACTTGAGGGCGGGTGTTTCCCGACAAATGCAACTCCGAACTCATATGTAACGGAGTTTCGAGAATCTTCAACTAATCGGCATCGGCGGACGATTGCCCAAACCTGATATTGACCTTCCATATGATCATAACACCGCATCTGCCTCGGCATCGGCAGAGTTAAATGCAGAAGTCTTCCGCGTTTGAACGGGCGGGATAATCTGAAACCCGCTCCGAATGCAGAAACATCCTCAAGGCGTGTAATCTCGTTCCAACTCGCATTCTGGTCATCTTTTCCCGCAACTTTTACGGGCAGACTTATCGGAACTCTGGAAATTCGGCGATTATCATTTGTGTCGGATTTAGGAGTTGAAGTAGCTGACATTTGTTTTCTCCAAAGATGGTTTTTTTAAGATAAAGAATTTACTTGAGATTTTGTAACTTAAAATTAAGTAAATAATTGATTTATTTGTGTTTTTTGAGTCCCTGACAGGTTGCTTAAAAGGGAAAACACCTGTAAAATATAGATATATTTAATGAGATATATATTCCAGTTTTTACTGGTTGTTCACACCTTCTGAACCTGCTCAAAATAACAAAATTTTAGAAAGATATTTTCAACAAAAAAGGAAAATTTAATGGATACAACTTTAGACAAAAATCAAGTAAATATTGAAGATGAAATGAAGCGGTCTTATCTGGATTATGCAATGTCCGTAATCATCGGACGTGCATTGCCGGATGTCCGCGACGGCTTAAAACCCGTCCACCGCCGTGTGCTGTGGGCGATGCAGGAACTCGGTAATTATTATAACAGACCATATAAGAAATCCGCTAGAGTTGTTGGCGATTGTATTGGGAAATATCATCCACATGGCGACACTGCTGTTTATGACACGGTTGTTCGTATGGCACAGGAGTTTTCGATGCGTTATCCATTGGTTGAAGGGCAGGGCAACTTTGGATCAATTGATGGAGATTCAGCCGCCGCCATGCGATATACAGAAGTGCGTATGGACAGACTGACGAATGCGATGTTGGCAGATATTGAGAAGGAAACGGTTGATTTTCAGCCGAATTATGATGAGTCTTTATCTGAGCCGCTAGTTTTGCCAACGAGAGTCCCGACGCTGCTAATAAATGGTTCGGAAGGAATTGCGGTCGGGATGGCAACAAAGATTCCGCCGCATAATTTAACGGAAATTGTTGATGGGACGATTGCTTTGCTTGAAAATCCTCAAATTTCAACGAATGAATTAATCGAGATTATTCCGGGACCCGATTTTCCGACGGGCGGATTTATTTATGGGCGTGAGGAGATTCATAATGCTTATAAAACGGGACGCGGAATTATTAAGATGCGTGCGAAAGCCGTAATAGACATTCTCGGCAATGGTAAAAGAGAACGCAACGCAATAATTATTACCGAGATTCCATATCAATTAAATAAAGCCAAATTAATTGAAAAAATTGCCGAACTCGTCAATAACAAAAGGCTTGAAGGAATCTCTGAAATTCGTGATGAGTCAAGCCGTGAAGGAATGCGGATCGTTATCGAACTGAAACGCGATTCCGTGCCGCAGGTTGTTTTAAACAAACTGTTTAAGTTGACGGCTTTACAGAGTTCTTTCGGGATCATCAGTATTGCGATTGTTGACGGTCAGCCGAGAGTTTTGACTCTGAAACAGATGCTTGAAGCGTTTGTTGAATTCAGACGGGAAGTTGTTCGCCGCCGCACCGAATATGAACTCAAAAAAGCACAGGCAAGAGCTCATATTTTAGAAGGCTTAAATAAAGCAATTGATGCTCTCGATTATATTATTCCTTTGATCAGAAACTCGCGTTCGGTTGACGAAGCGAAAACTTGGTTAACGGGCGATCTGGAAAACGTTGACGAAATAAAGAGTTGGCGTGGAATTAACGATCAGGATGTTAAAACATTCGTTACGCAATTACGCAAAATTATTACGAGTCTGCAATTCAGCGATATTCAGGCACAGGCGATTTTAGACTTGCAACTACGCCGTCTGTCGGCATTGGAACGTCAGAAAATTCTTGATGAATATGAGGGAATTATTAAATTTATCGCCGAACTGGAAAATATCTTAGATAACGAAAAAGTTCTGCGACAGGTTATTAAAGAGGAACTCGAAGAGATCAAACAGATGTTCGGCGACGAAAGACGCACAGTTATTGTTGATGCGGGAGTTGAACTTAACATCGAAGATTTGATTCCCGATGAAGAGGTTGCGATCACGGTTACAAAAGCCGGCTACGTCAAACGCACACCGATTGCGACCTATTCAAAACAGACACGCGGCGGCAAAGGACGCTTGGGAGCGACGGCGAAAGATGAAGATTTTGTCGAGTTCCTGTTTACCGCAACAACGCACGATTATTTGATGGTTTTTACTGACGATGGACAAGTTTATAAAGTCCGTGTCCACGAAATTCCTGAAGCGTTGCCGTCTGCAAGGGGCAAGGCAATAGTCAATCTCGTGAGCATTCCATCATCGAGCCGGCTCGTAACGGTCCTCGCCGTCAGAGATTTTACCGATGATGCTTATGTAATGATGGTTACAAAAAAAGGTGTTATCAAAAAGACTTCACTTTCGCAGTATCAAAATATTCGCGTTAACGGAATTAATGCGATAAACATTGATGATGACGATGAATTATTGGACATCATTCAAACTGACGGTACGAAAGAAATCCTTATCGCCACGCACGACGGTATGGCAATTCGCTTTGACGAAAAAAATGCCCGTCCGATGGGCAGGGTTGCTCGTGGAACACGCGGAATAAAACTTAGAAAAGGCGATTATGTTGTCGGAGTTTGTGCGATCGAGGACGAAAATCAGAAAATTCTGACGATTTCCGAACAAGGCTACGGCAAACGTACGGAAGCGGGAAATTACCGTTTAATCAAACGCGGCGGCAGAGGTGTGATTAATATGAAAACGACTGAAAAAACAGGAAAGGTCGTCGCATCATTTCCAGTCGAGGATGATTCGGAAATAATGATTATTACACAGCAAGCCAAACTCATTCGTATCGGCGTCGAAAACGTGCGTGAAACCGGACGCTCCGCCCAAGGCGTGATGCTTATCCGAACAAACAAGAACGACCTCGTTACGAGTGCTTCACTGTTAGATGTAAATGAAGAAGAAGTTGATGATAACGGAAGCGATGAAATTAACATCGAAGAATAGTCATTAAAAAAACGAAATAAGAGATCGGCTGGAATAGATTTTCAGCCGATTTTTTTCTAAGAAGCTGTTTGGTAATTGTAACGCCAGCGTCCCGCTGGCTGTCCTGAGAGCGTCCCGATCTCAGATTCAACGTGAATTATGCTAATATTGAGCAACATCAGGCTTGATGTGGCGACGGGACGCACACCACGACTGCCACCGGGACGGTGGCGTTACGGTTTTTCGATTTACCAAACAGCTTCTAAACAATTTTAATGGAAAAGATCAACTCTTTGCTCCCAATCTCATTCTATCAATCATTTCCTCAACAGCTTTATAAAGTCCCGTAAATACAGCACGCGAGATAATATTGTGTCCAATATTAAATTCGGTGATTTCGGAAATGGCGGATAATGCTCCGACGTTTCTGTAAGTTAATCCGTGTCCGGCGGCTACTTTTAAACCGAGTCCGTGGGCGTGGACGGCTGAATCGTGAATGCGTTTTATTTCTTGGGCGGCTTTGATTGCTCCTTCGCCGTGAGCAGCTTTTCCGCCGATTGTCAGTTCGGCGTATTCGCCCGTACAGAGTTCGACTTGCTGAATGCCGATTGATTGGGAGGCTTCGATTTGCTCAATGACGGGATCAACAAATGCACTGACGAAAATCCCCGCATCACGTAATTTTTTGACCATTGGACGGATAGTTTTGAGATTGTTGACAACATCCAAACCACCTTCGGTTGTGATTTCGTTTAGATTTTCCGGGACAAGTGAAACGGCATCGGGTTTCGTTTCGACGGCGATTTTGAGCATTTCTCTGGTAGTCGCCATTTCGACATTTAAATAAGTTGTAACGACATCCCGCAAAAGTTCGATGTCGCGGTCTTGAATATGCCTTCTGTCGCCGCGTATGTGAACGGTAATTCCGTCAGCACCCGCTTGTTCACAGATAACTGCCGCCGTGATTATGCTCGGTTCGATGGTTTTGCGTGCTTCGCGGATAGTTGCCACGTGGTCAATATTTACATTTAATTTTGCTGTCATATCAAGGCAAATTTCAGATTTCAGATTTCAGATCTCAGATTTTATCATAGATTCTGCATTTAGCATTTCGCTTAATCTCGCGGACTTCGTTGAACATTCGCAAACTATCGCGGAAGATATTTACTTTTGTTCTTTCGTCATTATTCCAGCGGACGGGAATTTCCTTTAATTTTAATCCGGCTTTGTGTGCAACGTATAAAAATTCGACATCGAAACCGAATCTATCAACCTGCATCACATCCAGAAGCGGTCGGAATTTTTCCATATTGAAGGCTTTGAAACCGCATTGCGTATCCCAGAAAGGCAAACCTGTGATGCGGCGGACGAATAGATTGAAAACTTTTCCGCCCTGTTCGCGTCGCCACGGCTGGCGTTCTCCGATCAAAGTACGGTCTAAAGCACGCGAGCCGAAGGTTATGTCAAAGTCGCCGTTTTCAATCGGTTCGATAAGTTTAGGCATTTCTTCAATCGGCGTTGAAAGATCGGCATCCGAAAAAAGTGCGATTTCGCCCGTCGCGGAAACTAAGCCGGTTTTTACAGCAAAACCTTTTCCGCGATTTTCGATATAACGGATCACGCTGGTTTTGATGGCTGGAAATCCGGCACACGCATTCTTGGCAACTTCGGTGGTTGCATCAACTGAACCGTCATCAACAACAATAAGTTCGGTGTCCGGCTTTTCGGCTTCGATGTAGTTTAAAATTTCTCTAATCGTTTTGCCAAGCCGGGCTTCTTCATTATATGCCGGAATTATTATGGAAAGAGTTTTATTCATTGTGAAAAACACTTATATTAAATTTTTGAAAAGATTTTGTAAATAAATAATTTAATTATTTCAATTTTTCCGCATCTTTTGAATGGAGTAAATTCATCTGAATATGTGTTATATTTAATACGGGAAAATTTTCTATGAATAAAGGATTTTTAATAATTGCGATTGTAGTAATATTCGCCGGAGCATTGATCGGGGGAATATTCGGGCGTTTGCCGGGCGGAATGCCGGCGGCAGATTCAAAACTGACGACTCAATCCGTTATAAATGAATACAGCGAGGCGTTGGAGTTAATCGAAAAAAATTACGTTAACGAAATAAAACACGAAGAGGTTTTGGAAAGTTCGATTCAAAGTATGCTTTGGACCCTCGATCCGCATTCTTCATTTTTTACACGCGATGAATTCAGAAAACTTCAGGAAGATCAATCTTCGCAGTTTTACGGTATCGGAGTTTCGATCGTGCGTTATCGGGACGGAGTTTATGTGCAGTCGGTGATTCCCGGCACGCCCGCCGATAAAGAAGGTTTGCATTTCGGCGATAAGTTTTCAGAGGTTGAAGGAAAAGATGCGACTGATTGGACGGGGGCAGAGGTTTCGCAAAATGTCCGTGGGGAACAAGGCACACCCGTTAATATTAAAGTAAATCGTGCCGGAGCAAAAGAGCCTCTGGATTTTAAAATTGTTCGCGGCGGAGTTCCGCTTCCTTCAATTCGCAATTATTTTATGCTCAATGATTCGGTCGGCTATGTCGGTTTATCCGGCGGATTTCAGGAAACGACTGCTGCGGAACTCGATACGGCAATCGCCGATCTAAAAACAAAGGGAATGAAAAGCCTTTTGCTTGATTTACGCGGAAATCCGGGCGGTCTTCTGCCGCAGGCAATCGAGGTTACAAGCCGTTTTATTCCAAGCGGGCAAACGGTCGTATCGGTTAAAGGTCGGACGAAATTTTCTCAAGCCAGAGATTTAAAAGCCGTCGGCAATAATATGTTTGATTTTCCGTTGGTCGTAATGATTAACGGCGGTTCTGCTTCGGCTTCGGAAATTGTTGCGGGAGCGATTCAGGATTATGGGCGAGGTTTGGTTGTCGGCAGCGACAGTTTCGGTAAAGGCTTGGTGCAGAGAGTTTTCCCGCTGCCGTATGGAACGGGATTGACTTTGACAACCGCCAGATATTACACGCCTTACGGACGTTCTTTACAAAGGGATTATTCAAACGGTTCGATCTATGAATACTACACGCATTCAAATCCGAATGACGAAGAAAATGTTGATGAAACTAAAGACGCAAAACCAAAACCGAAAGGAACTGCCATTAAGACTGCCGGTGGTCGCGTTTTTTATGGCGGACGCGGCATTGAGCCGGATTTAAATGCTCCGGGTCTTGCATTTACACCTTTGAGATCAAGAATTAATGAAGCGACATTTTTCTTTGCAAGGCAATTATCAGCAGGAAATGTTAAAGGATTTGAAAATTACAAAACAGATAAACAAACATTTACAATGACGGTCAAGCCCGATGATCTGCAAATCAGTGACGGACTTTTCGAAGCATTTGTTTCATACATAATAAGCGATGAGCAAAACGGTTTGACACGGGCAAATATCAACAGCCAAAGCAAATATGCCAAATCTCGTTTGCGTGAACAGCTTGCCACCGCAAAATATTCGGGCGAAGCCGGGCAGCAGGTGTTTATCGAAAACGATCCGCAGGTGTTAAAAGCGATTGACGCATTGCCGGAAGCGAAAAAATTGGTTCAAACAATTATGGTGAAAAAGTGAGAATAGTAAATCATAAATGGCAAATAACTGATTGTTAGTTGGTTTAAAAAATTCGTTTTAGCAATAATCAAATAAAGGTTTTGATAAAGTAAAATATAAATAAATTAAGTATTTGATTAAAAATTAAACTAAATTTTTTTCATATTTATACATTTTTACTTTCAAACTTTAGAAAAACCGAGTCTTTAGAGTAAAATAAAATTTTTACTTTTCGGACTCATTTTTTATGTATAAAAAAATTGGCATATTAACGGGAGGAGGCGATGCACCGGGACTTAATGCGGTTATTCGTTCAGCAGTGAGAACGGCTATTGGAGAATTCGGTATGCGTTGCATCGGGATTGAAGATAGTTTTGAAGGGATTTTGGGCGAAACGCAGTTAACGAAACTAACGACTAAAAAAGTCAGCGGAATTTTGCCGCACGGCGGAACTATACTGGGAACACGAAATAAGGGAAGTTTTTGCAGGATTGTTGACGGTAAAATGATTATACCCGATATGCCGATTGACGAGGCTTTGCAGAATCTTAAAAAAAATCACATCGAGGCTCTGATCGTTATCGGCGGAGAGGGAACTCTGGCAATCGCCGAACAATTTCATCAGAGAAATTTTCCGGTCGTCGGTGTGCCGAAAACGATTGATAATGATTTGTCCGCAACTGAGTTGACGTTTGGATTTATGACGGCGATTGATATTGCTACCGAAGCATTAGATCGTTTGCATACGACCGCCGCATCACACGACCGCGTAATGATTTTGGAAGTGATGGGAAGAAATACAGGCTGGATCGCTCTGCACGCGGGACTTGCGGGAAGTGCCGATGTTATTCTGATTCCCGAAATTCCTTTTTCATTTGATTCCGTTGTCAAAAAGGTTTACGAAAGGGAAAAAAGCGGTTCAAAATTTACAAATGTTGTCGTTGCCGAAGGTGCAACAGAAATTGGCAAAGAGGAGATTTATCTGGACGAAGGTGAATTTCGGCTGGGCGGAGTCGGTGAATATGTCCGAAGGAATATTGAAAAAAAAACCGGAAAAGAAAGCCGCTGTGTCGTTCTCGGACATTTGCAGCGTGGCGGCAGTCCGAATGCTTTTGACAGAATGCTCGGAACGAATTTCGGTGCCTGTGCCGTGCGGGCTTTAGTGAACGGAAAAAATGGCGAAATGGTGGCATTAAAAGCCGGTCAAGTGGTTACAGTTCCGCTCGCCGAAGCAATCGCAAATGTAAAATGCGTAAATGCCGACGGACAACTCGTGCGGACGGGACGCGACATAGGAATTTCATTCGCCGCACCGAATGAGGATGAATATTAGTGGTAAATGGTAAATGGTGAGTGGTAAGTATTGAAGATTTCCACTTACCACTACCACTTAAATAAATATGGAAGCAATTAGAAAAAAATTACAAGCAGAGTTAGCAAAACTTGAAGATGAACTGCATAACGAATTACCTAAGGAAATCTCGCGGGCAAGAGAATGGGGTGATTTAAAGGAAAATGCTGAATACAAAGCGGCGATGGAGCGGCAATCAATGGTATCGGCTCGCATTGGGCAATTATTGCAGCGAATCAGCGAAGTTGATTCGATAGATATTTCAAAATTACCCGAAGACCGCATCGCTTATGGTTCGACCGTGAAACTTTATGATTTAGATAAAAACGAGGAAATCGAATACAAATTAGTTACCTCGGAAGAAAGCGAGCCCGAAAAAGGATTAATTTCAACGTCTTCGCCAATCGGACAGAGCTTAATCGGCAAAGAAGCAGGCGATGAAGTTAAAGTTAAAACACCTAAAGGCTGGCGGAATTTTGAAATTTCCGGGTTGAAAACAATTCACGAAAAAGGAGAATGAAAAGTGGTAAATGGTAAGTGGTAAGTGGTAAGTGGTCAGTATAAAGAAAATAACTTACCACTTACCACTTACCACTTACCACTAGAAAAGAATGTTTGGAGCAAGCATCGGCAGAGGAGCAAAACGTATCATTGATGCAATGGTGCGTTGGCTGGCTTACGGCGGAGTGCATCCGAACATTTTGACTGTTATCGGCGTAATGATTGCGGTCGTTTGCGGGTTGCTTTTTGGAATCGGTGAATTCTTCTGGGCGGGAATTGTTTTAATAGTTGCAAATATATTTGATATGCTGGACGGCAATGTTGCACGTCTGACGGGAAATGTTACCAAATTCGGCGGCTTTCTGGATTCATCGCTTGACCGTGTTTCCGATATGATCGCATTTATCGGAATAATGGTTTTCTACGCCAGCAACACGCCGCAGCGATCCGTAACGAATGTTTTTCTAGCGGGTTTGGGGATGATGAGTTCCGTGATGGTCAGTTACACGGCGGCACGTTCCGACAGTTTGGGTGTAAAAGCAAACGTCGGTTTCTTACAGCGACCGGAGCGAATCGTGCTTTTGATAATCGGAGCGTTATCAACCTGGAATTGGAATTCCGATTTCTTTTTATTTAACCGTATGCCGCAGGTTTTATGGGTTTTGGCAATCGGTTCGACGTGGACATTTATACATAGAATGTTTCACACCTGGAAGGAATTCAGAAAAGTCGAGGAAGTGGAAAGCAGCAGCAAAAGGCAGCAGCAGCAGGCAGAATAAACTAGAGAAATTATTTACTGCACTTCCTGCTAACTTTAAAGATGGAGTGGCTCACAGAATATTTACAGACTTTAACCTTGGGCAAAGTTTTGCTCGGTGTCGGGATATTTTTGTTTTCCTTTGTACTAAGTTTTTTGGCAATCGGAATCGTTATGGTTAAAATTCCGGCGGATTATTTCAGCACGAATTACAAGCAAAGATTTATGCCTGATAAGGTTTGGTATGTTCGTTGGAGTGTCGTAATTATCAAGAATGTTTTCGGAGTATTTTTAATCATTTTAGGACTTTTACTATCGCTTCCCGGAGTTCCGGGGCAGGGAATTTTGACGATACTTTTGGGTTTGATAATGATTGACATTCCCGGCAAACGTCCTTTGGAAGCAAAGATCATCAAACGTCCGACTATTTTATCAGCAGTTAATAAACTCAGAAAAAGATACGATAAACCAGAACTTATTTTAGATTAAAATGGGATTTTTCAATTTTTTAAAAAAGAAGGATGAAGATCAATTAATGAGAGAACATCGGGATTTTTTATTGAATTCGGGCAGAATTTGCGACGGTGTAATAATTGATTCGGAAATTGACGAAAACGGTGATGAAATTGTTCGTTATCATTACAATATTCACGGTGTGGACTTTGAATCGGTGGATATTTTGACCGAAGAACAAAAGAAAGATTCCATAAAATATGCTCCGGGAGCATGCGTCGGAGTTCGTTTTGACCCAAAAAATCACGGCAACTCGATTTTAGCTTAGACCCAAATTATTTTGAGATTCATTTAACATAATTATTGAGTAAATAAACTTTCAACTTTTTCCTGTAATTCCTTACCATGCAGGTTTTTGGCAACAATCTTTCCGGTTTCGTCAACAATAAATTTCGCAGGCAGTGCGGTAACTGCATAATCGAAAGTGATTGGCGTTTCAAAGCCCTGTAAAGATGAAACATTTGTCCAATTTCGCTTGTCTTTTTCTATTGCGTTGAGCCATAAGTCCTTTTCATCATCGAGTGAAACACCGTAGATTTCAAAGCCCTCATCGTGATATTTTTCGTATAGTCCTGCAAGCGTCTTGCTTTCACGGCGGCACGGGGAACACCAACTTGCCCAAAAATCAATCAGAGTATATTTTCCTTTTAAGGGTAAAAGTGCGGTTTCTTGTCCGGTTTTATCAGGTAAATTTATATTTGGCACAGTTCCGCCGATGCTCGTGTTTTTGAGAATTTTTACCTTTTCGTTAATTTTCTTTGTAATTTCCAGATCAGGATGTTTCTTTTCAAAATCGCTTGCCACAGATTCTAAAACAGGAATGTTTTTCTCACCGTCCCAACGGAGTGAAGTTGCGTAAACCGCAGTCGTTGTTCCCATTTTTTCTTTGACAAACTCAATTAATTCGTCCTTGTGTTTATCATAATTATCAATTTCCGCCTTTCCTAATTCTTCGATTTTTTGAGCGTTTTCGGGATTATCATTTTCTTGAATTTTTTTGATTTCCTCCCGGACGGGAAAAACGAGACGTTCCAAAGATTCCTTTCTGAATTTTTCATAAGCCTGTAATTTTTCCGTGTCGTCAGAACCCGAAATTTTGATGTTTGGTAAGTCTTTTGCATCGCCTTCGACTTTTATTTTCTGACCTTTATCAATCGCTAAAGTTAATTTTTTATTTTCATCCAAGTTCAAAGTATAAATATGCGGTTCGAGGTCGAAATTCACATCGAATTTTCCATTTTCATCTAAAGGAATCTTCGTTATGGCGTTGCTTATTTTACGGTTAATATCTTCTTCCTGAGTTAAAATCATAAAATTATTCGGAGCGTTTTTGATCTGTCCCGAAATGCTGAATGTCGAATCAGGCTTCACCGAGCAATTTATATTGAAAATTAGAATAAAACCGACGATTAGAAAAATAATTTTACGCAAAGTCATAATTTTGAAATTTAGTTTTTAGACTTGTAAATGATTCTATTAAAGTTAATCTGATAAGTAATCACTCACAATTAAGTTAGACTATATTTGAAGTTTGAAAACTTTATTCTCAGACTTCTGCCAAATTCATTTAAGGCTTGCTTGACCGAATAGCAAAGTCGTTCTTTGTCTTCATAA
>JALZKH010000119.1 GCA_030859345.1 Acidobacteriota bacterium
TTATGAAGACAAAGAACGACTTTGCTATTCGGTCAAGCAAGCCTTAAATGAATTTGGCAGAAGTCTGAGAATAAAGTTTTCAAACTTCAAATATAGTCTAACTTAATTGTGAGTGATTACTTATCAATGACGGTCTTTGAATGGAATGAGGAAAAGGCGAAAACAAATCTTCGCAAACACAAAATCAGTTTTGAAGAGGCTGAATCGGTTTTTGATGATAAACTTTTATTAACTTTTTCCGACGAGATTCATTCGATTGATGAGGAAAGATGTATCAGTATCGGCTATTCAAATGTAAATAGAGTTTTGCTGGTTGTTCACACTGAAGAAACTGAAAACGATAAGCAAATTATTGTTAGAATTATTAGTTGTTGCAAGGCAACTGCATTAGAAAGAGAAATTTATGAGCAACAATAAAAAAGAAGAAATGAAAGAAGAATATGATTTTCGCGGCAAAGAAGGTGTGCGTGGAAAATATTATAAATCTATGCAAGAAGGTCATAAAACTATAATTCACAAATCGGATGGCAGTAAGGTTATCCGAACAACAAGACCGATTATTCTCGAACCTGACATTCAAGAATATTTTCCAGATTCGGAATCTGTCAACAAAGCCTTGCGTGGATTAATTGAACTTGTTCCTGAGGAAAAGTGATTATCTCATCTTTAGCATTTTTAGAAGTTAGAAGAAAATTAATGGCAGAGAAAATGAAAGAATATTATTTCTCGCTTTAAGTTATTTCTCCGCCAATTTCCTCTGCCTTTCAAAATGCTCAAAAATCTTTTCCGCAATTTTTACATAATCAAAAATTTTATGCTAAACAGATTTGGTTTTTTCATTCAAATTTTCAGGCAGTTTCACATTTTTCAAAGTTTCGTTGGCTTTTTTTAATGTTTCCTTAAAGATAATTTTTCCTTGATATTTGTTCAAAGATTCGTCAATTTTGATTTTGAGTATTTTGGAATCCTTGTTATTTTTTTCACTATTTTCATTCTTTTTCATAACTCTAACCTCTGCGTTTGATTAAAAATCCTTGATAATCAACGCTTTTCTTAAATTTTTCAAACTCGCCTTGACTCAATCCAAAAATTTCAAAGTCTATCAAAATTTCATCCAAGTTATTTGTGATGCCGATTCGATAAAGCCTTGTTCTGGCTTTCGTGCTGCCTGTTGCATAAACTGACGCATTCGGATATTTTGTCATAAAAGCATCAATGCTTGCGGCGACGGTTGCTAAAACTTTCTGTGAATCACCATTGTTTGAAATAATTATATCACTAATTTCACCTGTTTCTATATTTTTGTCGCCAAATCCAAGATTGTAAAGATTATCTGAAATTTGCAAAAACTGGATGATTTTCACAATTTCACCTTTGTTTCCAACACTTACAAATTCAAATACAGTCAAACTCGCATCAGCTTTAAGGTCATATTGAGGAAGCAACATATATTTTTATTTTAGGACAAAAGCTGATTTCAACAAAATCTATTTCTCCGCCAATTTTCTTTGTCTTTCAAAATGCTCGAAAATCTCACCCGCCGTTTTTAAGCCGACAAATGGAACGAGTTCTTTTTTCCCGGCTTGAGCGATTCTTTCGATTGAGCCGAAGTTTTTCAATAATTTCATTTTACGTTTTTCGCCGACTCCGGGGATTGCTGTGAGTTCGGATGTAAAATCGCGTATCTCGCGGCGTTTGCGGTGGTATTGGACAGCGACGCGGTGGGTTTCGTCGCGGATCTCTTGGACGAGGCGGAAGACCGGATTTCGCGGGTCGAATTTAACGGGCTTGTCTTCGCTTCCGAATTTTAGAAGATGCGAGATTTCGTTGTGTTTGCGGGGCGGTTTGACCAAGCCGACGATTGGGATCATTTCTAAATCTAATTCACGCATTGCGGCGGCGGCGGCTGAGATTTGTCCTTTTCCGCCGTCTATGAAAATCAGATCGGGCAGAGGTTTTTCTTCGTTTAACTGGCGTTTGTAGCGGCGGAAAACGGCTTCGTGCATCGAGGCGAAATCGTCTTGTCCTTCAACGGTTTTTATTTTGTAGCGGCGGTATTCCGAACGGTTTTGCTTGCCGTTTTCAAAGGCGACGATGCCCGCGACATTTTCCGCTCCCTGAATATTTGAAATGTCGAAAGATTCGATGATTTTCGGAAAATGCGGAAGTTCGAGAATCATTTGCAAATCGCCGAGAACTTTTTCGCTGTCGGCTTTGAGAACGCGGAATCTTTGCTCGAAAGCGATCTTTGCGTTTGTTTCGACTAAGGAAATCATTTCCGCTTTTTGTCCGCGTTTTGGTTCGTGGATATAAACTCTCCGCCCGCGTCGTTCGGTTAAAATCTGCTCCAAAGTTTCGCGGTCTTCAAAATCTACGGGAACGTGAATTTCGAGCGGAACGTAGTCGGTCGAATAATACTGCGACAAAACTTCGCTTAAAAACTCCGAAGCGTCAAAATCGTCTTCCGGCAAATCTTCCCAGAAAAATTCGCGTCGTCCGACGATTTTTCCTTCACGCATTGTAAAAAGTTGGAGAGCGATCTGCCTTCCTTTTTGATAATAGCCGAAAATATCAACATCGCGGTCAGCGGTCATCGCCATTTTTTGCTGTTCGCCGAGAGCGAGAACGGTTTTCTGCAAATCGCGGTATTTGGCGGCGAGTTCGTATTGATGATTTTCCGCAAAATGCCACATACGCCGTTCCATCTCGTTGGCAAGTTCTTTATTTTTGCCGTCGAGCAGCAACTTGACATCTTCGACCGCTTGCAGATATTCCGGCGGTTTGCACAAATCTTTGACGCACGGGGCGAGACAGCGTTTCAAATGATATTCAAGACACGGACGCGGTAATTTCCCGTCAATTTCGATATAGCAAGTTCGTAATTGAAATGTGCGATTAATTAAATCAAGCGTTTTGCGTGCCAGAGACGCGGGCAGAAACGGACCGTAATATTTTGCTCCGTCTTTGATAATTTTCCGCGTGATAACGACTTTCGGAAACGGCTCATTCGTAATTTTCAAATGCGGATATTGTTTGTCGTCCTTTAGTAAAATATTGTAACGCGGCTTATGTTTCTTGATAAGATTCGCTTCTAAAACAAGTGCTTCGGCTTCGCTGTCCACGACGATAAATTCAAAATCCGCAATGCGTGCGACCAGCCGACGGGTTTTCGCATCGTGATTTCGTGAAGAATGAAAATACTGCCGCACGCGATTACGCAAATTTTTCGCCTTGCCGATGTAGATTATTTTGCCCTGAGCGTTTTTGTGAATATAAACGCCCGCGTCGGTCGGCAAATTTTTGAGTTTTTCCTGTAAAGTCATTTATAAAATTTTACCGTTTTGGCGTAAACTTTTAAATGCGTGGAATAAGTTTGAAGATTGGATAATTTAGTGTCCTTATCTTTCTTGGCGTGCTTGGCGACTTTGCGGGAGAGAGTTTTCCCGCAAAGGAGCAAAGGAAGAAATAAGAAGATTAATAATGAAAACAATTCTGACAAAATCAATTGACGAAGCCGCCGAATTTATTAAAAAAGGCGGGATTGCCGCATTTCCGACCGAAACTGTTTACGGTTTGGGAGCAGATGTTTTTAATGAAAAAGCAACAGAGAAAATTTTCAAGGCGAAGCAAAGACCGAATGATAATCCTTTAATTGCTCACGTCGGAAGTCTCGAACAAATTAAATTATTGGTTTCTGAAATTACGCCGAATGCACAAAGATTAATCGAAACATTTTTTCCCGCACCACTTACAATTGTTTTGCCGAAAGCGAAAAAAGTTCCGATGATCGCAACAGCGAATTTAGAAACAATCGGTGTGCGTATGCCGCGAAATGATTTGGCTTTGAAGTTTTTGCGAAAATGCGGAACGCCGCTCGCTGCACCTTCGGCAAATCTTTCGGGCAAACCAAGCCCAACAAATTGGCAAGCGGTTTTTGAAGATTTGAACGGAAAAATTGACTGCATTTTGCAGGGCGAAATTTCCGAGATTGGGTTGGAATCAACCGTCGTTGACTGCACTTCGGAAATTCCATTAATTTTGCGAAGCGGTGCAATAACGCTTGAAGATTTGCAGAAAATTATTCCCGAGACGCAAATTTATAAACTGCAAAAAGATGAAACTGCGAAAAGTCCGGGATTAAAACATCGGCATTATTCGCCGAAGGCAAAAGTTATTTTAATGGAAAATGGAAAATGGAAAATGGAAAATGAAGAAAAAACTGCTTTTATCGGGTTGAAAAATCCGAATGAAGAATTTGAATTAATTAAAATTTGCGATTCGGTTGAAGATTATGCTCATTCGGTTTTTGATTTTTTTCGGCGATGCGACAGAGAAAATATCGAAACGATTTATTGCGAAATAGTTGAAGAAATAGGAATCGGAACAGCTTTAATGGACAGATTAAAACGTGCTTCGGAATCTTCAATTTAACTTTCTCTAAATTTGTTCTACAATCAAAAATAATCCAAAATCCAAAATCCAAAATCGAACGATGCACATCACAAAAATAGAACTTGAAGACATAAAATCTCATAAGGAATCCAAATTTGAATTTGAACGCGGAACTACTGCCATTTCAGGTGAAAACGGTTCCGGGAAAACTACGCTGATCGAGGCGGTTGCGTGGACGCTTTTTGATTTGCTTGATTATAAAAAAGACGATTTCGTGCGACGTGGGGCAAAAAAAGGTGTTGTCAGAGTTACGTTTGAAAGCGGTTTGGATGAGAGGCGTTATGTTGTTCACAGAGATTCGGGGACGGGATATTATGTTTACGATCCGAAACTAAAAACACGCATCGCCGATAAAAAAGAAGAAGTTACGAGATTTTTGTGGCAGCATCTCGGCGTTGAACCCGGAACTGATCTGGAAGCACTTTTCCGCCGTGCAATTGGCGTTCCGCAGGGAACTTTTACGGCGATTTTCTTGGAAAGTCCGACGGAGAGAAAGAAGGCTTTTGATAAACTTTTAAAGGTTGAAGAATATCGGCAGGGTGCGGATAAATTGCGTGAAACGGTTCGATATATTGACGGGCAAATTGTGACGGCACGCGAGAAAATCGCCCGTGCGGAAGGCGAATTGGCGAGATTGGAGCAGCTTGAAACGGATTTGGAATTTATCACTAAAGATTTGAAAACCTTGAATGAATCGTTTGAAAATCTGGAAAAAGAAGTTTCCGAAAGAGGAGAAACGGTCAAGAATTTTGATGAAGTTGAAAAGAAAGTTAATGAATTGAAAATCGAATTTGATAAATTTTCCAACGAAAGATCAAGAGCCGAAGTTGTTTTATCAAACAAGGAAAAAGAAAAGATAAATGCCAAAAAAGCGTCGGAGAAAATCAAGGAAGTTGAGGAAGATTATAAAATTCATTTGGACGCTTTGGGGAAATTGAAGGAATTTGAAAGAGAGAGAAATGAACGCGAAAAGTTGAATAAAGAGTTAGCGAAAATTGACAATGCCATCGTCAATGTCAAAGCTGATGAAAAAACTACGAGAGAAAACTTAGAGAAAATTGCAAATGCTCACAAGGAAGTTGAAGGTTTAAAGGATAAAGCGGTTGAGCAAAAAGATTTGGAGAAAAAGCGGGATGAACTGGCGAAGGAAATTGCAAAAATCGAGCAGGTAAATAATTCGATAAAAAGTCTTGAAGCAAAAATTGTTAATTTGCGGAAACAGCACGCCGAAAACAAAAAAGAAATCGAATATGCCGAAGCGAATAAGGAAAAAGGCGATTTGTTTGCCGAGCATCAGAAACGTGATGAGGAAATTAAAAATCAACTATCCGATTTTCGGGCGAAATTGGCAAACGAACAGCAGTTTCAGGACAAAGTAAAAAATAATCTGTGTCCGATTTTGTTGGAAAAATGTCAGAATGTTGCGGCTAAAAATGAAACTTTGGAAAGCTATATTAAACAGCAAACGGGCAATTTTGAAGCGGAAATCGAAACGCTTGAAATTAAGCAGAGAGATGTCGCCGTTGTCGTGAAAGAGGCAAAAAAAGCGGAAAATGCGGCGGCGGCTTTGCCGACACTTTTGAAGCGAAAAGAGGAAATTGTTGCGGAAGGGAAAAATCTGCGTGATGAACAGGATTTGCTTAAAGAACAAGTTAAAAATGTTGCCGAAAATGAAAAAGAATTTAGCGAAATTAAATCAAACTTAAATGTTTTGGGAAGTCCGAAAGAGAAAATTAAATTGCTTGAAAAAGAGATTGCAAAAGAGATCAGTTTTCGGGAAAAAATTACCGAAATCGAGAGTAATTTGGAAAGGCTCAATAACGACAGAGGAATTATTATCGAACGGCTCGAATCTTACAAAGACCTCGATTTTAACTGGAAAACATATTCGGAAAAACGCGACGAAACCGCTAACGCTCACAGGGAATTTTTATCTAATGAAACGCTGGCAAAGTCTTTACCTGAAAAGCTGAAGGAATTTGAAGCGGCACAAAAAGAGATCGAGAATTTGAGCGAGAATTTGAAAAAAGCTGAAGCTGAATTTGAAACGGTAAATAAAGATTATGACCGCGAAAAGCATTATAAAGAGCGAAATGATCTGATCGAAATTCAGAATAAACGGGCGGAAACGAAAGCGAATCTGGAACACGCAACGCGGCGAGAAGCGGAAATTGATAAGGAATTGAAGCGTCTGAAAGCCGTGAAATTGTTGATGCAGGAAGATTTTATCGAAAAGGAAAAGCTCGAAAAAGTCGGCGAAGCGACGGCGTTTATTCGCTCGACTTTAAAGGAAGCTGCTCCGCAGGTGGCGAAAAATTATGTCTATCACGTTTCAATCGAGGCAAATCAGATGTTCCGCGAGATCACGGGAAATGCCGAACACACTTTGCGTTGGACGGAAGATTACGGCATCGTTCTGGAAGAAGACGGCTATGAACGCCCGTTTCAAAATCTTTCGGGCGGCGAACAAATGTCGGCGGCTCTGGCGGTTCGGCTGGCACTTTTGAAACAATTATCCGATGTCCGCATCGCGTTTTTTGACGAACCGACAACAAATATGGACATCGAACGCCGCGAAAGATTAGCCGAACAGATCAGCCAAATCACCGAAAAACAAACCTTTGACCAGCTTTTCGTCATCTCACACGACGACACCTTTGAAGGTTATGTGGATAATGTGATTACCATTCGGGCGGAGGAGGATGGGGAATAAGCTATGAAAAAACTGATTAAGCACAAAATATTTATTACTTCATTTGTGATGAGTTATTTCATTTATTTCGTCGCTACGATGAAAATATGGCATTTTGAGCCTATATTTATTGATCTATTCAATTTACATAAACCATTTGGCGGTGTTGGAAGTTCGTTTGATGGATTTCCGTTTACTTATTATTTCTCAACTTGTTTTGGCGGAGGATATTATTATTCAGGATTAGTAAGTAACATTTTGTTTGCAGGTCTGGTAAGTTTCTTTATCGGATTATTTCTTTCGTTTATTTGGGCAAGATTTGTTACTCCAACTTTGATAAAAGTTTCCTCACCAGAATTTCAGGCAAAGTGGCATTTATAGATTGAATTACAGTAATATATGAAAGAAGTTACAATAGTTTGCGACGGTTCATCGCTTGGGAACGGGCAGAAAAATTCCCGTGCGGGGGCGTGTGCTTTGTTGGGTTATAAAGGTTATTGGCGGGCGTTTGCGAAATATTTGGGCGTGGCGACAAATCAGCAGTCGGAAATTGCGGCGGCGGAAATCGGGTTGTTACAATTATCAGAACCTTGCAAAGTTCGTGTGTTTAGCGATTCGCGGTATGTCGTGCAAACGATGCTTGGAAATTTTCGGAAAAAATCCAATCAGGACTGGTGGGCGAATTTAGATAAGGTGGCGGCAAAGCATACAATTTCCTGGGAATGGGTAAAAGGTCATTCGGGACATGATGTGCAGGAAGTCGCCGACGACATCGCCCGCAAAACCGCCGAACTCGGACGGGTTGACGAAGATTTTATGGACGAAGCGGTTTTGAGTATTGGAGTAACGGAGATTTAAGAAAATGTATAAAATGGAAAATGGAAAATGGAAAATGGAAAATAAAAGTCAGGATGCGAGAAAGAGAAATCGTATTTTGGTTTTTCCTGTGACGAAATTTTTAAGGTTTGATTCAGTATTTTCCATTTTCCATTTTCCATTTTCCATTTTTATTATTCTCCTTCTTAGTGGCTCAATTTTTGCTCAGAAAAGAAGTCCGTCCGGGTGGGAGTGGCAGAATCCGAATCCGCAGGGGAATACGCTTTATTCGATTCATTTGACAAAAGATAAGGAAACGGGCTTTGCCGTCGGTGCGGACAGCACGGTTTTATATACGAAAGATGGCGGGTTTAATTGGGAAAAACAACTTACGCCGTTTGATACAACGCTTTCCGATGTTTTTGTAAAAGATGATAAAAACGCATTTATTGTCGGGGCGAGAGGGACGATCTTTGCAACCGATAATCGCGGGAAAGACTGGAAAAAAATTCCGATTGAATCGAAAGATCATTTATACGGCATAACTTTTACGGGCGAAGATTTTAAAACGGGTTGGGTTGTCGGAACTTACGGCGGGATTTTGAAAACTTCGGACGGCGGTTTGACTTGGATTGCACAAAAAAGCGGTGTCGAAAATCATCTGCTGAAAGTTTCGGCGTTGGACGCGGAAAGAAGCGTCATTGTCGGAACTCTCGGCAAACTTTTAATAACAAAAGACGGCGGTAAAAATTGGAAAGCGAGCCAACCTTGCAGCGAAAGTCTTTTGACGGGGGCAAGATTTTTATCGGCGGAAAAAATTGTTGCCATCGGTTACGGCGGATGCGTCGTGCGGAGCGAAGACGGCGGCGAAACTTGGGAACAGATAGATATTTACAGCCGTGCGGATTTGCTGACGCTGGAATTTGCCGATGAAAATAAGGGTTTTATGACTGACAGCAGCGGCAAGGTTTGGCTGACGGGCGACGGCGGGAAAACTTGGCTTCCGTTTAATGTGCGGACAAATCCGAAGCTCATCTCAATGCACTTTGCCGATAAATTTACCGGTTGGGCGGTTGGCGATGATGGCTTGATCGTTCGCACTGATGACGGCGGTTTTAGCTGGCAGCGTTTAAGTCGCGGCGGACGTGAAGATATTAATGATCTGGCTTTTTACAATAACGACATCGGGTGGGCGGTCGGCTCGCGGGGCAGAATTTGGATAACGAATGACGGTGGAAAATTGTGGCTTCCCGTTTATTCGGGCGTTGAAGATAATCTTAATGCAATCTCATTTTATGACGATCTAATGGCAGTTATCGTTGGCGATAAAGGCGAAATTTTGCGGACAAATAATGGCGGAGCGGCTTGGGGAAAAGCTGTTTCAGGAACGAAAGAAGATTTATCCGGTGTTTTCTTTGTTGATGAAAAAATGGGTTTTGCCGTCGGCGGAAAAGGAACGATTTTGCGTTCACGAACAAACGGAGCGTATTGGGAAAAACTTATTTCGGGAACAAGAAACTGGCTTGAAGATGTAGTTTTCGTGAACGAAAAACGCGGAGTTATCGTCGGCGACAAAGGAACGATTTTGACAACCGTTGACGGCGGCGAAACTTGGCAGCAAATTAAAACAAATTTACCCGAAAATTTATACTCAGTTAGTTTTTATAATGAAAAATTCGGTTTTGCAGTCGGCGGGAAAGGAACGATTTTGCGGACGACCGATGGTGGTGAAACTTGGGAAGACAGCGAAGCACCGGTCGAAACGAATCTTTATGACGTAACGGCTTTCGGCGAAAATAGTGCGATTGTGGTTGGTGAAAACGGCGGAGTTTTATTGACAAGTGACGGCGGACAAACGTGGGAAATTCAGCCGAATATCACGACTAATACTTTGCAAACGGTTGTTTATCGCGGTGGAAAAAATCTCTGGACGGCGGGACGCGGCGGGGCAATTTTGAAACGCTCGGAATCGCTTTCGCCGCTGACAATTGACATTCCGAAACTGCCACCGATTTTAAGCTCAAGACCTATAAAAATAAACCCTAAGAAACGAATTCCGATTCTGACAATTCCCGACGACGGCGATATTCCACCCGCACGTCCGCCGCAAAAAGACAATTAACAACGGATAACGAAAAACGGAAAATGGATAATTTGAAAAATGATAAATTATTTAGGAAACTTTTGTCCCGGATTTTTAGTTAAATATCAGCTTTAATTATTATGGAAATCCATTCGCCGTCGGTTTGGATTTCTGCATTTTCTATTTTGTGTTTTTTTAATTCATTTAAAACTAAATCTTTCTGTTCGACTAAAATTCCCGAAAGCACCAGAATTTTTTTAGATTTTGCAATTAGAAGCGGCAAAAGCGGAAGAATTACATCAGCCGTAACATTTGCACAAACGAAATCGAATTTTGAAGTTTTTTGCGAAATCGAACCGATGTAAAACTCGATTTCTATTGTGTTGTTAAGTTCTGCATTTTCCTTTGCAATTTTTATTGAATCTTCATCCGTGTCGCATCCGACAATTAAGTTGAGAGTTGAGAGTTGAGAGTTGAGAGTAGGAATTGTTTTCTCTCTCCACTCTTTACTCTCCACTCTCAACTTAGCAACCGCAATTGCCAGAATTCCTGTTCCCGTTCCGACATCGAAAAAAGACATACTGCTTTCATAATTTTCTTCAATCGCCCGCAGACAAAGTTTTGTCGTTTCGTGCGTTCCCGTTCCGAAAGCCATATTCGGCTCGATGCGGATGATTATTTTTTTTGGGTTTTCGACGTTTTCCCAGGGCGGAGCGATGATAAATTTTTCCGTTTCGGTTGGTTTCCAGTGCTTTTTCCATTCGGCAAGCCAATCCTTGTTTTCAACCTCTTTGTTGGAAATATCTATGATTGAATCGTTTGGAAAATTATAAATTTCGAGTGCTGTTTGCAGATGATTTTTTATTAATTCGTCACTCGGCAGTTTGTTAAAATAACCGATTACGCAAATATCTTCGATTGATTTTTTGCCGAGATTGTTAATTTCATTACCGATTGATTCAAGTTCATTAAAAGCAAACTCAATCGCTTCTTCAAATCCGGCTTTAACTTTTACCTCAACCTGATACCAGATTGTTTGTTTGTTTTTCATTTCCATAAAAAAAATATTCGATTGCCTGGAATAAGACAATCGAATATCAATTTAAAATTTGCAGATGAATTAGTTTTTACCTTTCTTCTTACCGCCTTTGTCGCCGCCTTTATCATTATTTTTCGATTTCGGAGCGTCATCCATTTTCTTTGACTTTTTCGGCGAATCGTCATTTTTACCTTTATTTGATTTTTCAGGTTTTTCGTCCTTGTTCGCTTTTCTATCTGCTGACGGATTATTGTTTCGTCTGTCTGCACTTCTGTTTTCTCGTCTATCTTCAATATCTTCAAATTTATCTCTTTTAGCCCGATTTGATTTGTCAAAATCCTTATCCGCTTTATCCGCTTTTTCAGATTTCCTATTATTTTTTTGCTCTTTAAATTTCGGCGGCTTTGGATTATTTTCAAAGAAAATCTTTTGCTCCTCGGTTGGTTCGGCTAACCTTGCATAAATTCCGTTATATGATCTGCCGGCATACGGGGATTTGATTTTTATTTTCGTTGTCGGTGTTGTGATTTTGGTCATTGCCGGATTTACCATATATTGGGTAATTCTATCACGGTAAACGGGAGTTTCAACCACGCGATACGTATCATAATTGTCAGGATAATTATCATAATAATAAGGCGAACGGTAATAATCATCACGGTCGCTGAATATCCAGTTGGCAATGCTTAAACCTTTATCCAGCCAGTTTCCCTCATAAAAATTATTGCTCCCGTAAATTTGTTCATTTCCGGTCAAATAAACTCTTGCTCCGCGTCTGTCTGTTCTGTCGCGGTCAAAAATAAGCGTTGCTATTTCCTGAATATCATTGCCGTCAAATTTGTTAAATAATGAAAAACCACGTCTGTTGTCCGGTCTGTCATCGTATTCGGCAACGCTTATGTAATCAACATAGCCGTCGCCGTTCAAGTCCAGATTATTTATGCCGTTATCGGAATTTAAACGATATTCAAAATCTTCGGCACTATCGGACTTTTCCAAAAGATTTGCCACCGCTCGTAAATCCAAATTGTCTTTTGCCCAATAATCGCCATCATAATTATTGTCGGATTCAGTTAATGCGGTTGTTTCGGTGTCCGACTTTGAAATAAGTGGTCTGGGAGTTTCAGTTTGGGTTTGCTCACAAGCTGTAAAAAATAAGGTAATTGCAAGTAAAGTTGTTAGTAATTTAATAATTTTCATATTTTTGCTCCCGGGACTTTCTATTATTAAATTCAACCTGCAATTTGCATGCCAATAAAAATCATTTTTGGCTTGTTATAGAGGTTTTTGTTTGCCAATACCGATTTCATTAAGGTTTCGTTCCTGATTTCTCCAGTCTTTAACGACTTTGACGAAAAGTTCGAGGTAAATTTTTTTACCGAGTAATTTTTCTATATCCCGACGGGCTTTTGTTCCGATGTCCTTGATTCTTTTGCCCTGATGTCCGATAATAATACGTTTCTGCGAATTACGTTCAACATAAATTGCACAGTAAATACGGGTTAAATTCGGATCGGATTCATCAAATTTTTCCGTGATAACCGCCGTTACATAAGGAATTTCCTCACCCGTTGTTTCGAGAATTTTTTCCCGCACCATTTCCGCGACCAGAATTCGCAAAGATTGATCGGTCAATTCATCTTTGGAAAAAAGCGGATCGCCGACGGGCAGATGTTTGATGATTTCTTTTAGAAGCAGTTCAATCGCTTCGCCTTTTAATGCGGAAATTGGAATTATTTCTTTGAATTCGTGTTCGTTTGAATAAAATTCGATGAGCGGCAGAAGTTTTGCTTTGTCGCGTAATTTATCTATTTTATTGAGAACCAAAATGGCAGATTTTTCAGCTTGTTTGACCAAATCCAAAACGAATCTGTCACCATTTCCGGTTGAAACGGCGGCATCACGCATTAAAACGATCAGATCAACTGACAAAATTGCATCGTGAACCGCCGACATCATACGGCGATTGAGCAAGTAGCCGGGTTTGTGAACGCCGGGCGTGTCCACGAAAACTATCTGTCCT
The DNA here is from genome assembly GCA_030859345.1 of Acidobacteriota bacterium. Lineage (GTDB taxonomy): Bacteria > Acidobacteriota > Blastocatellia > Pyrinomonadales > Pyrinomonadaceae > Aridibacter. Next base: position 13,106 of record JALZKH010000119.1, read on the forward strand.
TCTTCAAAGGTTACGATACCTTGAATTTTATGGCGTGTGGTTTGCGGTTTGTTGGAAACAGCAGCGATCTTCTCACCGACCAGATGATTTAAAAGCGTTGATTTTCCGGCATTTGGACGACCGATCAGGGCAACGTAGCCGCTTCTGTAAGATTTATTATTCATTGTTTATCATTTATCAATTTCCATATTTTGTTAAATGATAAATGATAAATGATAAATGACAAACGACTAACGCACTTTAACTACTATCTCTTTTTTCCCGCAGGGTGTATCGAAAGCTACCATGAACGCACCTGTTTTTGTGCTGACGGATTTTATAAGGAAAAATGCTTGACCGTCGACTCCGCCGACTTCCGGGTCGTAAATAACTTCTATGTCTTCAGGACTGCTTGAAACGGCTTTGATATTCTTGGGATCATTTCTGTCTTTTAATCCGACAAGAACTCCGAGATTGCCGCCGTTATTGATTATCGAAACGATTTCCTGACTGACTATAATTTTGCATTCCGTGATTTCCGCAGCATTTTGTTTGTCTTCATCACTTATAATAACTCTCAGTCTGGTTATTCCTGTTTCATCGGTTGATGTTGTTTTAGCTTTTTCTTCGGAATCAATTTTGTTTATTACGGCATTATCTTTTAAGTTTTCCGTTATCTGTTTATCTGCTTTTTTGGATGTTCCAATATCTGTTTTTGGAACATTAATAACAATCGGCTCAAAGAGTGCGTTTGTTGTTTCCTCATCGGTTTTTTCGGTTGCTGAACTTATAACGGTTGGAGGTTTAGCCGTATCTGCTATAAGTTTTTTGGCATCGGTTGACTCATTAAGAATCGGCGATGGTGATGTTTTGGAAGTAACTTCTGATTTGATAGAAGTTGTTTCAGAATTAACGGCAACTTCCGCCGGATTTGCCATTAAATCGTCCACTTGTTCAATTTTTTCTGCCGGATTTTCCTGTTCGGGGACTTTTTCAGAAACGGTTTTAATCTCTCGCTTATTTGAAGGCGTTTCAACCGGAGTTTTTGCTATCGGGACATTTTTCGGGATGGGTTTATTTGATTTTTGTGAGGTTACGGGTTTTTCGTCCGTCACGGATTTATTGACAAAGACTGTTTTTTTGTCAGACGCGGCTGCGGGCGGAGCAGACAGTTTGTCCTCTAAACCGTCCAGATTTCCGTTGATTTTTTGATACAGTGCTTCGACGACAATTTTCTTGCCCGAACTAGGTTCGCCATTGGCTATTTCGCTGGCGTAACTTTTTATGTATGAATCAAGTGCTGCTTCGGGTTTTTCCAACGCCGTCAAAACCATTCCGCGTTTCCAAAGCACCGAACGCCACCAGGCACTGTCTTTCGGCAGAATACTCATTGCCAGGTTTAATTTGTTTAAAGATTCTTCATAATTTCCTTGATTATAAAATGTCCAACCGGCGGTTTCCTCAATTCTGCCGCGAATTATTTTTGAAAGAGTTGAGGTCGGTATGTCCGGCACAGCAATACTTTGTCCTTTGCTTTTTGCTAAAGTTCTTGCTTCATAAAGCTCATCTGCCAAAACAGCCGTTGTGGGATTCGGAGCATTTATTGCTGATTCAACACCGCCAACCGCAGTTTTTGTTAATTCTAAAGCCTTCGGTAATGCTGCTTTCTTATCCAAAAGCCGATTGGCGGCATATAAATCCCGATGAGTTTTCATCGCGTCATTTCCCTGTGCAAATTTTTCGGCGGCTTTTGCTAATTCCGGTTCATCGAGCAATTCTGCATCGAGTTTGTTTTCAAATTCAAGCAGGGCTCTTAATTTTTCGGCGGTTTCAAGATCATTTGCCGCCGTCGCTTCAAAAATTCCGGCTTTTCTTTCCAGCGAAAGCAGTTCGATAAAATTATCACCTTCGGCGACCACACGCCCGCCGAGGCTGGCGACGACTTTTCCGTTCTCAATCGTAAAAGTTTGCTTGAGTTCTTCAGCGGCTTCCTTGTAAAATCCGGCGGCACTTTGAGCAAGTGCAAGTTCGTATGAGATCGTCGGAAAATTCCCGAATTGCCGTCCCGCTAAAAGTGCGGATTCGGCGGCAAGCGGATCATTTTGTTTCATATATCCGCGGGCGAGTGCGATATATCCCCAAGTGTAGCGGGGCTCGATTTTTACAGCCTGCGTTGCTAATTCAACCGCCTTTTCGCCGTTATTTTTTGTCGCATACCAATACGCCGCACCGACAAGCAGAGGAACATTTTTCGGATTTGCGGCAAGTTCCTTTTTCATTTCGGCTTCGGCTTCGGCTCGTCTGCCGGAATCAAAAAGTGAAAGTATCCAACCCGTTTTCGCCGCCGCATCCTTTTCATTCTTTTTCAAAACCTCACGATACAGCGTAATTGCTTCATCAGGTTTTCCCATCGCCCGTTTCATTTCCGCCAGACTTCTTCTTGAAACGACGGAATCGGGATTAAGTTCCAAAGCCTTTGTGTATGCTTCTTCGGCTTTCGGCAGATTGAATCCGATGCGGTTTGCCAAAGCTAAAGTTTGATAAGCAACGGCGGATTCCGGCTCGAGTGCAATGGCTTTTTCGGCAAGTTCACGGGCGGCAGTAGAATATTCGATTCCCAAATAAAATGTCGCCAGACCTAAAATTTGTTTCGGATTATCGCCGATTTTTTCTTCGATGAGTTTGGCAATATCAAAAGCTGCAATTCTCTCTCCACGCAGATAAACATTGGTCGGAATTTGCAGAATAATACTTTCAAAAAGTTTATCGGAAACCGGAGTCGGAGCTTCCCGCACGGCGAGTTTAAAAAGTTCAATGCCTTTTTCCGTTTGACTCAAACGCAGTTGTTCGGCGGCAATTTCCGCTCTCGCACTGACGATTAATTCCAACGCCCGGAATTTTTCCTCTGATTCGGGATAATCAATAATGAATTTTTGCAGTGCCGCGATTCTTTCGGTGGCATTCGTCAAAGCAATCGCTTTTTCAAGTTCCGCCTTTTCGTCCTTTTTCGTTGGCTTGGGTTTGGTTTTTATCTTTGAGTTGGTATTCTCTGAAATGTTTGTTGTGGGAGTCTGGGCAAACAATGTAAACGAGAACAAGGTAATTATTAATACTAAAGCTGTATATCTCATAAAATAAATTGAATAATAATGGATAATTGAAAATGGATAACGGATGATGTAAATAATAGCTTTACCTTTCCGCCTAGTTGTTTCAAAATGATAATAACATTATCCGTTATCCGTTATCCATTATCTATTGCCGCTTTCTATGCCGAAAATTATGAGCGAACTTGATGAAGTTTGGAAACAGGATATAAAATCCGCCATCGAACACGCTAAAGAAACGAATCGTTTTGACATCGCCGATTATTTATCGCTCAGAGTTTCCAACGATAAGATTCGTACGGAAAGTATCAAATGGCTTTTCGATACGGTTCTCGAAATAGTTTTCGCCTTCAATGAACACGGTGCAAATATCAAGATTGAACAAAAAGAAAAACACCGCTTCAAATTCGGCGATTCGGATCTAAGCGGTTCGCTTCTAAAACTTCAACAGGGAATAAGATGTCTGACCATCGAAGCAGGTTGGACTCAGAATCCGAGCGATAATTTTATGCCCGGCGGTGCTTTGGTGTGTGCAAACATTAAGCATTTCGGTTTCGGCAAGATGAATGAAGAACTCGTTTTACTAAAATATGAAGACAAACCGCAATGGTTTTCAATCGTAGATGAAACAAACCGGGCATCGTTTAATATGCGTAGTTTCCGCAAACATTTTGAGGTTTTTCTCGATGCTGATAGCCGATAAATTGTTTGGAAATTTCAAAAAAATGTAACGCCCCCATCTTGGCGGCTGTCGTGGTGGCATCTTGCCGCCTATTCAACTTTAGGTTTATTCAATATTGAATTTATTCAGAATTGAATCTGTCCGCGGGACGCGAACAGGACAGCCAGCGGGACGCTGGCGTTACAGTTTTCAAACAGCTTTTTTATTTTAGCCAAATCTAATGTAAAATGAAATTTACTTCTAAAAAGCTATTTTTTAACGGGGGATTTTTAATAAACGTGAAATCAGAATTATCTAAATTAGTCGAGTTGCAGAAAACAGATACAAGGATTCGACAACTCAAACAAAACATTGAAACGGCAGAAGAAAGGCGTGCTACACTCGAACAAGAATTCGATCAGCACGCTTCTTCTATTAGGGAAATACAAAATACAAAAACCGAAGCACAGGAAAAGAAAAAAGAACTCGAAACAAAGATCGCCGATGCCAAAATTCAGCTTGAACGGGCAAACCGCAATTTAACAACCGCCACCGACACCAAGCAATACGAAGCGGCAATGCGTGAAGCGGATGTTTTGAACAAACAGGTTTCCACTCACGAAACCGGAATTCTCGAACAGCTCGAAACGATTGACGAAACCGATAAAGTTTTAGATGAACGAAGCGAGGAGATTAAAAATCTCGAAAGCGACTGGAAAAAAACTCAAAGCGATTTCGACAAGCAACTCAAAAGCGACCAAAAAGAATTGGAGAAATTAAAAACCGAACGCGAAACCGTTTTCAAAGAAGTTTCCCCAAAACTCGCCAACGCCTACAACCGCCTGATTACCCGAAGCCGCGACGGAGTCGCCGTCGCCGAAGTAATTGACGGCTCGTGCAGTGCCTGTTTTATGAAACTCCGCAAACAAATGGTCATCCAACTAAAAACCACCGACAACATCTACACCTGCGAAAGCTGCACGAAAATTTTGTATGTTGACAACAGCAAAGAACAAAGCGAAGCAACGGCGAGTTAAAGGTTAATTTAAATTTGATTTAATGCCTCACCACAATCTTTATCAGGATATTGATATGGCTTTGGAAAATTATTTGAAGAATCAGAAAAAAAATATATTTATATCCGCTTCGATTAATTTGACATAACAGTTAAAGTAGATAATCCTAACTTAAATGGCTAGCAAAAACCGAAGCCGACATCCGATTCCTTTCAGGTATCCGGGCGGAAAATTCTATGCGATCAATATTTTGCGGCAGTTCTGGCAAAATATTGATTATGACGAATATCGTGAACCTTTCGCCGGTGGTGCGTCGGTTTTTTTTAGTAAATCGAAAGTAGAAAATAATTGGTTAAATGACATTGATTCGGAACTAATTGCAACTTATAAAGTTTTGCAATCTTCAGAACTTCGGAAAAAATTAGTTGAAATGCTGTCAGTTGAAACTGCTTCTAAAAAGCGTTGGCGTGAAATGTTTGAATTTCAACCTTCAAATGAATTGGAAACTGCTTACCGATATTATTATTTGAATAGAACTTCTTTTAGTGGAAAAATGGTTTCTCCGGGTTGGGGTTATCGCCCGAAAAGAAGTTTGCCGCCGGAAAGATGGCACGAAAGAATAGTTCCTTGCGGAGAGAAATTAGAAAATGTAAAAATTACAAGTAAGGATTTTGAAGATGTGATAAATGCAGAATCGAGAGGCTCAAACACTTTAATATTTGCCGATCCGCCTTATTTTAATCCGCCGAAAAACAAACATTATCGAAACGGTTTTGAATATGAAGATCATTTAAGATTATGCGAATCTTTGAAAAATACATCACATAACTTTTTTCTAACTTATGACGATGTGCCGGAAATCAGAGAATTGTATAAATGGGCGAATATTCATGAACTTAAATTTATTTATAGAGTCGAAAACTCGAATATTCAAATGGGAAATCGGCGGTTGGGTTTTGAGTTAGTCATAACGAATTATGAAATTGGTAAACAGTTAGAATTTGATTTTCAATGACCAGTTTTTCAACAAAAAAAGTCAGAGATTTTCCCGATTTTTATGCTTCGGGGAAACTGCAAGCACGTTTGCCAGATTCGGTAAAATCTCCGTTCCGGTATCCGGGCGGAAAGTTTTATGCTCTGAAAAAACTTTTGCCTTTTATCTGTTGTGTCGAACACGACGAATACAGAGAACCGTTTATCGGCGGCGGAAGTGTTTTTTTTGCTAAACAAAAAGTTGAATTTAACTGGATAAATGATCTGGAGTCGAATTTAATTACAACTTATAAAACTATTGCAAGCGAACAAAAAAGAGAAAGTCTATGTCAAAGAGTAGGTTGCGAAACTGCCAGCCGGGAAAGACACAAAGAAATTAAAAGCTACGAACCGCAAACGTCTTGCGATGTGGCTTTCAAAACATTTTACTTAAACCGCACTTCTTATTCCGGCATTATTCATAAACCGGCTTGGGGCTACAAAGAAGGAAAAAGTTCACCGCCGCCGAATTGGATAAATTTTATTCGGAAAGCAGGCGAAAAACTGCAAGATGTAACGGTTACAAATCTTGATTTTGAAGATGTTATTAATGCTGTGCCAAAAGGCAAAAATACATTGCTTTATCTTGATCCGCCATATTTTCACGCCGACCAAAAGCGTGCTTATGAAAAATCCTTTGTTGAAAAAGATCATTTGAGATTAGTGGAGAATTTACGCCGAACAAATTTTTATTTTTGTCTTTCTTACGATGATTGCGAAGAAATCCGCGAGTTGTATAATTGGGCAAATATTTATGAATTAAGCTGGCTATACAACACCGCCAACAAAAAAGGTGAAAGCCGTGAGAAAGGCAATGAACTTGTAATTACAAACTACAATGTCATCGTTCGTCCGGTACAAGCCGAACTTTTTAGTTAGTTTTTTGCCATTGTTTCATCCATTGAGTTGATATTTTATATTTTTGAAAATCAAGATAAGTAAATTTTTGAACAGAATTTAAACGATGCTTCATCCGCGAATGAGATTTAAGATTTTTTGTCGGAACAGCGTAAAATTCCCATTCTAATTCTGGCAAAAGTTCACATTCCCGCCGAAACATTTTTGCCAAGCAAGGCTCAAGTCCGACAATCAGCCAATCAAAATCAGTAAAATAATAAAGACGGCTTTGCGTCGGATCGTCATTTACACGCCCTCTGGTTAATTGAGTTTCGATAGCAACGATTGACTGCTTTCCGAGAAATTTGCAGTTATTGACGGATAAACCTTTAACTTGTAGAAACTCCATTTCTTTAGTCAAATTATTTATTAAAACCAAGTCGGATTTATTTGCTCTTGCGTCGGTGCGTTGTGAATTTTCAGGCGGCAAATATTTGATATTAAAACTGTCAAGGAAAACTTTAAATGCCATTTCTTTGGCAAAACCGCGAATTGACATATCCCAAATTCTGAAATTGCTCTCACGCAATATTGTGTTGAGGATAATTTCAGTATTCAGACCTAAAAGTTTTGCCGATTTGGGTAAAAGTTCTTTTGACGTAGCAGTATAAACACTTGGATTGTTTTTAAAATCAGTAATTCCGATTTTATCAAAAGCGTTTAGTCCACCGTGATTTTCCCAAGAAATTTTGAAAGGACTTTTAACATAGTTCAAGTCTTTCGGATGAAGAGTTAAAATTTTTCTTTCAAGAAAGATGATTTGTAATGGTTCATAAGAAATCAATCCAACTAAAAAATCGGGAAATTTTTCTACCAAATGATAATAAGACATTCCTTCCTTTTCCGATTTTGCTCCGTGTGTTTTGTGAGTTTTATACTCCACATTAAAACCTTTCGTTCCCGAAGCATTTGGCGTTTTCAGTTGTAATGTATGACCGTTAACAATTCTATCTACGTTTGTATCTCCGCCAATTTCCTCAACATTATGACCATTATATTCCACAATTTCGTCAAACACCGCTTCAAAGGCGTGTCCTTTAATGGTTCTCAAAACAGGAGAATGTTCGGAAAGCAATTGGTCAAATTGTTTATGATTGAGTTGTAAAAAGCTAAGGCTTGAATATTTTGCAAACTGACGTTGCGTTTGCCCAACTCAATAGAACTTATGTATGTTCTGTGAAGTCCTGCTAACTCTGCTAATTTTTCTTGAGAAATGCCTCGTTGAAGTCTTATTTTTCTGACATTTTCGCCAAATTTTTGTTGGATAGTCATAGAGAAAATTTAAATTAATGCAGACGATATATCCACAGACTTTAAGTAACATGTAAAATAAACTGATACAGAAAAGTTTTTTGATGAAGTTAGAACGGATTATATGTTTTATATTGTGCGTTGATTATGGAAAGGTAAGATTAGGCGTTAGATAAAGGGGAGTTTTTGAATATGCTCAAAGCGAATATTGACAGCAATTTTCTCTTTTATTAAAAATAATACAAGAGAATTTAAGTCCTAAAGAAGAAAAGCAAAAGTAAAAAGATAAAAGATAAAATAAGAAATTGTGGTTTTGAATGCTACAAATTTATTTTTATTTTTACTTTTAACTTTACTTAGTCCATTCATCCGAAATTTCCACATCAACTTTTACGGGAACTTTAGTAACGTATTCTTCGCCCGCGTCGCACATTGCTTTTTCTAATAATTTTGCAATATTTTCGGCTTCTTCGGCTTTTACTTCGACGATTATTTCGTCGTGGACGATGTTGACGAGTTTGGCGGAAGTTCCTGAAATTGCTTCGTGTAGGAGGCGTAAGGCACGTTTCAGGATGTCAGCCGAACTGCCCTGAATCGGCATATTTTTGCCGTTGCGTTTGGCGGAGGCGGTTTTTTTATAATCATTTTCGTCGAAGCGGAAACGCATCATTCTGCCGGAGGCGGTGCGAGCTAGTCTTTCTTTTATGACACGGTTTGCGGCATTTCTCAGCCACGAATCGAGTCCGCGATAGGTGGCGAAATAGCGACGCATAATGTTTTCAGCTTCGGTGTTTGAAACGCCCGTCATCAATGCGAATCTCTGCGAGCCGATGCCGTAAACCACGCCGAAATTCAGGCGTTTGGCAAAACTTCGCTGGTCGCTGGTAACGTCTTCGGTTTTGACATTAAAGACTTGAGCGGCGGCGGTGGCGTGGAAATCTTCGCCGGATTTGAAGGCGTTGATAAAATTTTGATCGTTTGAAAATTCGGCTAAAATGCGTAATTCGATTTGTGAATAATCGGCGATTATTAATTTATTTCCTTCTTCGGCACGGAAGCATTTGCGGTATTCTTCGCCGTGCGGAATTTGCTGGATATTTGGTTTTGAGCAGGAAAAACGCCCCGTCGGAGCTCCGATCTGGCGGAAGTCGGCGTGGATTCGTTTGGTTTCGGGATTGATAAATTCCAAAATAGTTTCGCCGAAACTCGTGATGTTTTTGGCAACGCCGCGATATTCGAGAAGTTTTTCGACAACGGGATATTTTGCCGCAAGCGGCTGAAGTTGCCAACCGCGTGTCGTTTCGGGAACGGGAACACCGAGATTTTTTAAAGCGTCCGTAACCTGATTTTTTGAATCGAGATTTATTTCCGCGACACCGAAAAGCGAAGCCTGAGCGACACCCGCCGAGAGCATTCCCTGCAATTCGAGGGCGACTTTTTCCTGTTCGGCTTTTACTTTTTCAAGTTGTTCACGCCAACATTCCGCGTTCAAATAAAAGCCGTTCAATTCCATCGCGGCAATTGGCAGAACACAGTCGAATTCCAATTTTGCGGCTTGAATCAAACCGTCAGATTTCAATTTTTCAAGGATTTTTTCACGCAAAGAAACCATAATCGCGGCATCTTTGGCGGCGTATTCGATCTGCGAATGCGACAATTCTTCAGCACTCCAATCGGAAACCTGTTCGCTTTTGTCGAGTTCTGTTCCGAGAAAATAACCCGCAACTTCCGCTAAATTATGCCTTCGATCCTGGTCGCCTGCGGCAATTAATTGGCTGGCGAGAAGCGTATCAAAAATCCCGCCGAGTTCAGTTCCTAAATGATGCAAAGTCCATTTTGCGTCAAATTTTGCATTGTGGGCGATCTTGATCGGTCTGTCGGCGGCAAGTAGTTCACGCAAGCCCGAAAGTTCGGGCATCGTTTTCAAATCGCCTTTGTCCATAAACGGTTTTAAGTCAATAACAATCGTGTTTTTGCCGTTGCTTAATTGAACAAGTCTGATAAATCCATCAAACGGATCGAGTGCGGTTGTTTCCGTGTCGAAGCCTAAATATTCCTCGCCTTTGAGTTCTTCGAGTGCCTCATTTAAACTTTCTGCGTCGTTGATTAATTGAAAATAAACTTCCATATTTCTCTAATGGTAAACGGTAAGTGGTAAATGGTAAATGGCGGAGAGTGATAAATTGTTTCATTTCTGATTTACCAATTGACAAAAAACATTTATACTGATTAAAGTTTGCTGAAATTATAGTTTTTAGATTTTTTAGAAAACATTCGGCAAATAAATAGATTTAAAGATTTTTACATTTATTAAGTTTACCGTTTTTAATGTTCGGCAGGTTGCAGCTCAATTTATAAGCAAGTTTGAAGCTCCCTGCAATTTGAAAGTAATATAGATTTTTTACATATACTAAGTTCTACGTGATAAAACTCAAAATTCCTTTTTCAAGGAATCAATTTACAATAAAATTTATTCACAAATGCAATTAATGCTCTGAATATTTGAGTGAAAGTCTTGGTTTATAAAATTTCTTCATAAAAAAGTTACCTGCTGGTTTTTATTGTGAAATCAAAAAAAGCAGAACTACAAAACTTTTCATCCATTTAAAAACTCCGCTTAATTTTTTGTATCAAATCCTTTCAAAAATAAGGAAAAATTTTACAATATGTCGAAAGAAATGATTATCAGCGTCAACGGACGCGAGAAAAAGATCGCCATTATCGAAAATGGTCAGGTTACGGAATTTTATATCGAACGCGGCGTGGAGAATGCCGGTGTCGTCGGGAATATTTACAAAGGTCGCGTGATGAGGGTTCTGCCCGGAATGCAATCGGCGTTTGTGGATATTGGTTTGGAGCGTGATGCGTTTCTTTATGTTTCGGATTTTTTTGATGAAGAAGAAGAAATCGAACGCATCGTCATGGAAAAATCTAAAGAGAAAAAATCACCCGATGAAGCGGATAAAGAAGCGACGGACGAAATTCACACTAAGCGTCTGAAACGCGATAAGCAGATTGACGATACACAGGAAAAAGCCGAAATAGAAGGCGTTGCGGATGCTGAAGAGGTAAAGGAAGAACAACCACAACAAGAACAAGATAAGTCTCAGGATTCTGAGTCTTCACAAAGAAAAACATCAAAACGAAAACGCGGCAGACGCGGGAAAATTGATGAAGATAAAAGAGATGAAGATGAGAAGGCAGAGAAAAGAGAGAAAAGAGAGAGTGAGAGAGAACACAGAACTTCTAAAAAGGAAACGTATGAACGTAAACTAGATAAATCGGATGATTCGGATGAAATAGCTGAATCGGAAAATACGAAAGAATCGAAAAAATCCAGATTACGTCCCGTTCCTACTTTTGAATTTGAAGATTCGGGTTTTGAGAGAATCGTTGATGAAGATGAGAACGCTGATGTCGGCGAAATGCTCAAAGATGCAATGATGCAGGAAGCAATTATTGATAAAGTCCGGGCGATTGAATTTGATATGGAAAGTTCGGATTCTGCTGAAGTCGGTTCATTAATTGATTCGGTTTCCGATCAAGCAAACAGATTTCAAAGGGTTGCTGATGAAGATGAGGAAGAAGAAACCCGGACAAAATCAAAACGCGGCAGAGGCGAAAAAAAGTCAGGTCGCGGCAGAAAAACTTCCCTTAACAAGGAAGACTCCGACGAAAACGAATCAACTGAAGAAAATTCAGAACCAGAAACAAAAGAAAAGAAAACAACAAAAAGAAGACGCTCAACAAAATCCAGAAAAGGAACTGCCGCAAAGAAAAATACGGGCGGGAGAAAATCCAAAAAAACTGAAGACGCAGCAGATTCCGAATCGGAAGAAAATATGGAAGAAACAGAATCTAAACAAACAAAATCAGCCCGCAGCAGAAAAACTTCCGGGAAACGAAGCAGAAAATCCGATGTAAAAAATGCAGCTGAAAAAACATTGGAAGACGGCGAGGCAAGCGTAACGGAGAACACGGAAATTTCCGAAATGGCTGTCCGCCGCGGAAGTCGCGGAGGTCGCCGCCGCACCCCGACGGATTCAGCCGGAAAAGACCCGGCTAAAACCAAAACCCATAAAGATAAAGGTTATAAATCAAATGATGCCGATAAAACAATTACGGCAGATGATGCGATTGAGTCTGCGGAATTTTCAAAATCTTCAAGCAGCAGCGGCAATGGGCGTAGAAACAACCGGAGACGTGAGAAATCACAGCAGAAAATTTCTGATCTGCTTCACGAGGGACAAGAAATTCTGGTGCAGATCGCCAAAGAACCGATTGCCCGCAAGGGTGCAAGAATAACTTCGCACATCGCTCTGCCGGGCAGATACCTTGTTTATATGCCGACGATCGAGCATCTCGGCGTTTCCAGAAAAATCGAATCCGCCAAGGAACGCGGACGGCTCAGAAATCTACTGGAAAAAGTCATTAAAGGTGAAAACATTCCTTCGGGCGGATTTATTGTCAGAACCGCCGGAACGGGAAAAAGCGAGGATGACATACGGGATGATGCACGCTATTTAACGCAGACCTGGAACGAGATCAGAAAAGACGCGGAACAAGCAAAATCCCCGGAGCTTATCCATCAGGATTTGGATATTGTTCAACGTCTGATACGCGATCAGCTTTCCGATGATTTTACGGCGATTCGTGTGGATTCCGAAGAAGAATATCAACGGACGATTGAATTCGTAAACCGCATTCAGCCGAAGATGGTCAAGCGTGTGAAATTTCATACATCGGACAAACCGATTCTTGAAACCTACGGCGTGGCTGGCGAAATTGACAAGGCTTTAAAGCATCGCGTCTGGTTAAAATCGGGCGGTTATCTGGTGATAAATCAAACCGAGGCTTTGATCGCAATTGATGTCAATACCGGCAAATTTGTCGGTAAAGGCAATGAGCGGCTCGAAGATACGATCACCAAAACGAATATGGAAGCGGTCAAAGAAATTTCGCGGCAGATTCGCCTAAGGGATTTGGGCGGAATTATTGTTCTTGATCTGATAGATATGGAAGACCGCCGCAACCGTCAGAAGGTTTTGCAAGAGTTACAGGAAAATTTATCAAATGATAAATCGCCGACAAAAGTTCTGTCATTTAACGATTTCGGTTTGATAATTATGACCCGCAAGCGTGTTAAACAATCCCTGGAACGCACACTTTGTTCGCCTTGCAATTATTGCGAGGGTGCAGGTTGGATAAAATCAACTCAAACCGTCTGTTATGAAATTTTGGATGAAGCGAGAAGTCTATCGAAAAATTTAAGCGATGTCCGGCACACGACCTTGCGGGTTCACCCGGAAGTTGCCGAAACTCTGCGAACTTCTGAAAGCGAAGTTTTGGAAGAGATCGAAGACTATCTCGGCGTGGTTGATTTAACCGGGGACAAAACTATTCATCAGGAGCAATTCGACTTTGCTTTTATCTAATCAAAGTTCGTTTTGTATGAATATTATTTTTTAATACATCTCGTTTTTGGATTTAATTCGCATCGGAAGTTGAATGTGTCTGCTGAAACCAGTCGTAAGTTTTCCGCAGACCATCTTCCAGTGTTGTCGTATGTTTCCAGCCTAGTTGATTCAATCTCGAACTGTCTAAAAGTTTTCGGGGCATTCCGTCGGGTTTTGTCGTGTCGTATTCAATTTTTCCGCGAAATCCGACTATCTCTTTTATTAATTCAGCGAGATTGTTTATTTCAATATCTTCACCAAATCCTACATTGATATGTGAAATGTTCTGCCCGTAAATATCATCGGCATCAATATTCTCCATCAAAAAAACCAATGCCTCAGCCAAATCATCAACATACAAAAATTCTCTTCGCGGCGAACCCGTTCCCCACAAAAACACTTTTGGAGAATTATTGATTTTTGCTTCGTGAAACTTGCGTATAAGGGCGGGAATAACGTGAGAATTCTGCAGATTGAAATTGTCCTGAGCCCCGTAAAGATTTGTCGGCATTACTGAATAAAAATTGCATCCGTATTGGCGGTAATAGTTTTGGCAAAGTTTTATTCCGGCGATTTTAGCGATGGCATACGGCTCATTTGTTGATTCAAGACTGCCTGTCAAAAGTTCTTCTTCCTTTATCGGTTGAGTTACAAACTTCGGATAAATACAGGAACTTCCCAGAAAAATAAGTTTTTCAACCGCATTTTTATAGGAAGCGTGAATCACATTTGCCTCGATCATTAAATTGTTGTAAATAAATTCCGCCCGGTATGTGTCGTTGGCAAGAATTCCGCCAACTTTTCCGGCGGCGAGAATGACGATTTCAGGTTTTTCCCGTGAAAAGAAATTTTCAACTTCCGCTTGATTAATAAGATTTAATTCTTTTGAAGTCTTGCCCGGTAAATTATCATAGCCCGAATGTTTCAGATGTTTTTTTATCGCACTACCGACCATTCCGCTTGAACCGGCGATGTAAATTTTACTGTTTTTCCCGTTCATAACTTTCAGTTCTAACTGAAGCAATTTTTTTTGATAAACGCCTTTAAAAGTTACGCAGTTGACTGGTCATACGTCAAGAGAGCAAAATAAAAAAGGCTGAAATGCCTTATATTTGACATTAAAAATCAGCCTTTTTACCTAAAACGGTTTTATGTATCTTAAAAAATTTATTGAGATTTCGGTATCCGACTTATGTGATGTGATACCGCCTGCCACAAACTTCCACGTTTAACCCAAACATCCGTAACTATAAAATCTTCGTTTATAGATGAACCGTTTGCTTTTTCCTGATTTTTATAATGAACGGTGGTAACGGCGGTCGTTCCGTAAACACGAACTATTATTTTATCCAATTTATGTGATTTAAGGTTTGAATTTTTTGAAGCCCAATTTATATAAGCTAATTTATCCGCTTGAGAATCGTTAAACATTTCTCCGACCGGAACAAAATCATCCGCCAGCAGATAACTGAGCGTTGCCGAATCGCCTTGTTTTAATGCCGTCATCAATTTCATTTCAAGTCCGGTTATGTTCTTTTCGATTTCCGCCGCCGATTCAACATTTTCTTCAACTTCCTGCGGCTCATTTAGGGGGGCTGGCAAATCGTTAGGATTTACCTCACTTTGCGGCAAAGCCTGCCGCCAAGCGTCAATAGTTGTTGTTTTGTTCTTATCGTTTTTCTTGCCTTCCTGAGCGTGAATACCGATACTTGCCGATGCTAATAAAACGATTGTATTTAAAGCTAAAATTACTTTTTTCATTATTTTTAATTCCTGTTACTGCTAAATTATTTTTCTGTCAAAATGTTAAAACTACGATGAAACACGCAGATTATTCTTGATGCTTTTTATGCCTTTGACGTTGCGAACAGCCTCTTCCGCTTTTTTCTTTTGTTCTTCACTCGGAACTTTTCCCGTCAGGATAACATTTCCTTCCTTGAGTTCGACGGTAACGGCATCACCAAGTTCCTTATCCGCATTTAACGCTCCTCTTATTTGGACGAATAAAAACATATCCTGAGCCCCGGTGCTTTGTATCGGAGTCGGAGATTTTACCGGCTGTGTCGGCTTTCTGTCGGTCGGATTTTGCTT
>JALZKH010000120.1 GCA_030859345.1 Acidobacteriota bacterium
TTATGAAGACAAAGAACGACTTTGCTATTCGGTCAAGCAAGCCTTAAATGAATTTGGCAGAAGTCTGAGAATAAAGTTTTCAAACTTCAAATATAGTCTAACTTAATTGTGAGTGATTACTTATCAAGATAAAAAATGATCGAAATCGAAAAAAAATATCGTCTTACAAAACAGCAATTCGAACAGGTTCAGGAAGATCTAAAGGAATTTGAAGCTGAATACATCGGAGAAGAATTTGAGGAAAATAATTTATACAGCAATGAAGAATTTTTGAGCCGCTTAGCCGTTATTCGTTTAAGAAAAATTGGAAAAAAAACAATTCTAACCTATAAACAAACGATTGAAAATGAAACCGGTTATAAAAAACAAATAGAACACGAAACGGCTGTCGAAAATGCGGAACAAATCGAGTCAATTATAAAATATCTGGGATTGAGTAAAAAAGTTGTCTATGAAAAACGTCGGAAGACTTGGAAATTCAGGCAGGTTGAGGTTGTGTTAGATGAATTACCGTTCGGTATTTTTATGGAAATCGAAGGATCATATACGGCAATTGCAGAAGCTGAAATGTTTCTCGAAACTGAAAATTTTGAACAGGAAACCAAAACTTATCCTTATTTGACTTTGGAATTGGGCGAAAAGAACGGTGAAATATGCGAAGCCAGATTTTATGAAAAAATCAAAAAAGTTTGAAATATATATGTAAAATCGGTTATTATTCGTAAAACAAATTTTTAAAAGGAGATTTTAATAATGACTAAACATCTAGCCGGAATAATTCTTTTTACTTTCATTATTGGTTCGAGTGCGATTATTGCAGGACTTTTTTATCAAGCTCCCGAAGCAAAAATTATTACGGTAAGAGAAAATTTTACCGTTTATAAGAAGAAACAAAAAAGACGCTGCCGTAAAAGAAGACCGCATAATGAAAAGGCTTTAGTAAATCTTTCTGCGGCGATTTTTGATAATAGTGCAAACAGACTTACTGCAATTATTGATTTTGAAGATGACCGGAATTTTTATGGCGAAGTAGATTTGAATTTCTTTGTAAATGACAAATACGGAATTCGGTTTCTAAAAACCGAGCGAATCTATGTTTTTTCTCCGGTGCATAGATATACAAAGATTTTGGACTGGATGGGCAGACTCGACTCGCGTGAAAATCTGTATGTAATTCCTCAAATTCACAACGAGGAAGATGATAAGTGTTCTTCGCCGGTATATAACAGTTATGAAGCAATACCTGTTTTACCGATTATCAATTAAGTTTTACTGTTGGTATTTACTGAGAAATCTGAAGGTTATTTATTAATCTTCAGATTATTTTATTGGTTGACCAAACTTTTTATTTCTTCAATAAGTAAATCCGGGTCAAATGGTTTTGTGTGATAAATCTGAAAGCCGCTGGCTAAAGACTTTTCTTTGTTTTCATCGGCTGTAAAAGCACTTAGTGCGATTGCCGGAATATTTTTGATTTTATCATTTTCATTTGAACGTATTTTTCTAATAAAAGAATTTCCATCTTCATCAGGCATTGCAATATCAGAAATAATCACATCGGGAGATTGGATCATATTATTTAATTTTTCCAACGCTTTTTTTGCAGATTCGCTACTGTCAACTTTAGCCCCCAAAGATTCAAGTAATAATTTCAATACATTCCTCGAATCGTAATCATCTTCCACAACTAAAATTTGCAAACCATCTAAAACCACTTCTTCTGAGTCAGCAGTTTTAAGTTCTTTGTCAAAAGTATTTGTGTCATTTACTAAAAGAGGTAGCGTTACGGTAAAAGTTGAACCGGTATGTCTGCCTTGGCTTTCTGCAGCAATTTTGCCGTCGTGTTTTTGAGTGAGTATTTTTGCAATGGAAAGTCCCAAGCCCAAACCTAAATTAGTAGTTCCTTGGGATTTATCGCTCCCTTGTGAAAATTGGTCAAAAATTCCGGCTATATCTTGTTCATTTATTCCCTGACCGTCATCCGAAATTTTCACTTTTACAGATTCCGTTGATTTTAAAACATCAATGGATATATTTCCATTTTCATCTGTAAATTTAATGGCATTTGACAGAATATTTGTAAATACCTGTTGAAGTCTGACCGTATCTCCAAAAACTTCCAAATCGTGTTCATCACAATTCATTTGAAAATTGATATGCTTATCTTCAGCTTCGGGTCTTTTGGAATTGTAAACATTTTTTATGATTTCAAATAGATTAACACGACGCATTTCCAGCTTTAATTTGCCGGAAGTTATACGGGCGGAATCCACCAGATCATCAATTAATTTAGACTGGGATTTTGCACTGCGTTCTATTGTTTCAAGTGCGTTGATTCGGGTTTTTTCATCTACATCTTTGGATAAGAGAATTTTAGACCAGCCCAAAATTGCATTAAGCGGTGAACGCAGTTCGTGGGATACAACGGCAAAAAAAAAATCTTTTGCTTTATTTACCTTAACCGCTTCATCTCTTGCCTTACGCTCCAGTTCATAAATGGCGGCAAGTTCTTCAGCAGCCATTTTTTGATCGTTTATATCGCGGACGCTTCCCATCATATTGATAGGTTTATTATTTTCATCTAAGAAAGTATTTCCGCGTGCAGCAATCCAGCAAATATTTCCGTCCGAGCGAACAACTCTATATTCACAATTATATTCTTGACCGTTATCATGTGAAGCCTTTAATTCCGATTCTACTCTCGTGAGGTCGTCAGGATGAATAACACTGTAAAAATGTTCCAACTCAAAAATATCAAATGGTTGAAGCTCAAATAATTCATTACATTTTGGAGTAGAAAATATTTCATTTTTTACTAAATCCCAAAACCATAAGCCGATATCTGCACTTTCTGCAGCATATAAAAAATGTTCGCTTCTTTGTTTGTAAAACTCAATTTCATTTTCTTTACCTGTAATATCATTTGCACAAAAGAAAATTTTGTCTGAATCACTTTCATTTTCTTTTATCGGCACAAAATTTAATTCAACTATTTTGTTTTTAATTGTGTCAGGTAAAAAATTAAGTGTAACTTTTGAAATCTCACCTTTCCCGGCATTCAGTAAAATATTATTAAACATTGATTCAGGGAAAGAATCCTTATTTAAAAAGAAAATATCCAGAAACCTTTGACCTATCAAAGATTGATTATCAACATTGTTATCGTCAAATAATTTCCCCTCAATCTCATTAATAGTCCCTTTATTATTAATAGTTCCGTGAAAATCGAATATTTTTTTGAATATATTTTGCATACGGATTTGTGAAATTAGCCGGTAAAAGAAGGAAAATATAAAACCTTACTTCCATTATTTGAAGCAAGGTTTAATTTAATGAATTAGCTCGATTATTGGTTAATATGCCAAATCATTATTAAACGACTTTTCGTCCGGTTAACAATCGGAATACGAATACTATAAGAGCGATACCTAAAAGTAAATGTAGAGCACCACCAAAAAAATTGCTTGTTACTAACCCGATTAACCAGAGCACTAATAAAATAACTATAATTGTTTCTAACATACTTTTCCCCCTGAAACTATTAATAAATAGTAGAATCAATTATCGTGCCAAAAACATTAATTATTATAATGAATGAAGTTATGGGGAGCTTAATGAGGATAAATTCAAAGGTGCAGGTGTTTTAAGTATTAGTTTAATACAACTAAAGTAAAGTTTATATTCAGGAAATTTTATCTTTTTTTATCGTATGACTTTAATACAGATTAAATTAAGTTAAATAATTTAAATATTACAAGTTACTGCTAATAATCAAGTTAAAGTTTCCAGTATTAGTGGAACGAATTTTGCACTTAAAAACACTTTGGGAAAATTTTTATTACGGGAGAATAAAAAATTATGAGTGAGGCAACAAAAAAATCAACGAATACAGGTGAAGACAGAATAGATGCAAAAATTGATTCAGCTAAAGAAAAAATCTCTGACAATCTCTCAGCAACAGCCGATAAAGTTCACAGCGGTGCGGATACAGCTAAAAAAATTTTAAGTCAAAAAACAGACAAAGTGGAAGATTTTGTTCGCCGTAAAACATACGAAGCAGGTGATCTTACACAGCAAACTATTGAGAAGGCAAATAATTTGGGACATAAAACAGCTGAAGTAATTAATAATTCTTCTGATTATATTAAAAATTTTGATTATGATGATGCCAAACAAAGCGTAAAACAAACAATACAGCAAAAGCCACAGATTGGTTTAGTAGTCGCCGGAATTTTCGGATTTTTAGTAGGTTTAATTTGGAGAAGAAAAAGCGATTAAAATTTGATTCCGGGGAGTAGTTTAAGTAAAAAAGAATCGGGGGGATCGGACATTCTGAAAAGGCAGGAATTAGGGGGCTTGCCTTTTCTTTTATATCTTCGTTTGACAGGGTAGGATTAATAATCTTCTAATTACATAGTTTAAAAATTTAAATCGAAAATTTAGTGAAGTAGATGAACAATAGGGCATTAGTTATTGATGATGATCAAGCTACCTTGGATTTAATGCGTTTTCAGCTTGAATCTGAGGATTTTTACGTAGAAACGGCTGAAAAAGGTGAGCTCGGCTTAAAACTGGCAGAAGAGAATAGTTATGACATAATTTTAACGGATTTGAATTTACCTGATATCAACGGTATCGAAATGGTAAAAAGATTTAAACAAATCTCACCCGATACTGAAATAATAATGATTACTGGTTTTGGTTCTGTCGAAAAAGCAGTTGAAGCGACCAAAGCCGGAGCTTTTTATTATGTTGAAAAGCCGGTTGAATTTGAAGAATTACTGGTATTAATTGAAAAGGCGATTGAAAGAAAACAACAAGTTGCCGAGATTAAAGAACTTCGTGGAAAACTCTCAAATATTACCTCATATCAAGGCATCATCGGTGGCAGCAAATCAATGCAGAATATTTTTGAGATGATTGAAAATGTTGCCCATTCGGATGCAAATATACTCATTTTAGGTGAATCAGGGACGGGAAAAGAAGTTATTGCCAATGCTATTCATTATAAAAGTCAACGTGCTAAAAAACCGTTTGTAAAGGTTAATTGTTCAGCACTTCCCAAAGATTTAATCGAATCACAACTTTTCGGACATATTAAAGGTTCATTTACGGGTGCAAATAAAGATAAAAACGGCTTTATCGGACAGGCTTACGGCGGAAGTATTTTGCTTGATGAGATTGGTGAAATGCCGCAGGATTTACAGCCGAAACTTTTAAGAGTTTTACAGGAAAAAGTTTATTATCGGGTTGGAAGTGACCGACCGAGAGAAGCTGATTTCAGATTGATTTCATCAACTAATCGTGATCCGTTTGATGCTATTAAAGACGGAAGTTTGCGGGAAGATTTGTATTATCGAATTAACACTATCGAAATTAAAATTCCGCCTTTGCGGGAAAGAATGGACGATGTTCCGATGTTGGCTGAACATTTTTTAGCAGTTTATGCAAAGAAATATGATCGGAATATATCAAAATTTTCTCAAAGGGCTTATGATCAAATGCTCAATTATCATTGGCGGGGAAATGTTCGTGAACTTCAACACGCAATTGAACGTGGAATCTTACTGACGAAAACGGAAACGATAAATAATTTGAATATTACGAGTGAACCCCGTGCAGTTTCGACGGCTGCGGCAGCAGCGACAGTTGATGGAAATTCACTAATGCAAAGTTCAAACACTTTTAATTCAATCTCAAATAATTTTCCACCTCAATCCAATGAAATAAATCTTGAATATGATTCCGAAGAAGATTTATTTGAACATATTGGGGAAATTATAGTTAACAATTTACCTGAGGATTTGGATGATGACACAAATAAGAAGGATAAAAAAGACGTTTTTAGTTCATTAGAATACGGTGTGGTTCTCGCTGCCTTGAAAAAAACAGATGGTAACAAACAAGCTGCTGCTAATTTATTAGGCTTATATCGTCCGAGATTATATGGAATGATTAAAAGGCATAATATTGAAAAAAAACTGGATAATTGATATTACAAAACAAAAAAGGGAAATAAGTTCCCCTTTTTATAAACTAAAAAACTATAAAGCAAAGACTATTTTGCAGGAGCCGGTGCTGTTATTTCAACATCAATGTTTTTGTCCTGCGTTCCGGTGGCATTGCTTAAAAATCCACTATAATAAATTGCTCCCGCGATTATTGCCACCACTATAATTGTGGTTAATGCCCAAATTAAATTTGAACCTGTGTCATTTTCTTCTACCATTTTTATCTCCTTGAAAAATCGAATTAAATAAATCAGCCAAAAAATTAAAGCAAAACAAATGCCAGAGTTTAGTAATTACAGACCTAACCAGCATTTGAGGTTATGTAATTGGATGAATTATTGTGGTGTAAAATAGATATTGTTAAAATAAATCTTGTAACCCGTTTATTTTCAACAACCGTTTTTATAACTTTATACCAATTCCAAAACTTCTCAATATATTATGATTTAAAGAAATAATAAACAAATTAATTAGAAAGATAAAATTTGTTCGTATTGTTTCAAGACAATAAATTTGTAAATCTTTGATACAAGACTGAATAAAATCTTATTATTATTGGAGGTTTTTTCTTTTTATAAATTTATTTTAAAGAACAATTTCAACAAAATTTATTGTTTAAAAACATTATCATTAGAAGTTTCATACTGACTGACTGAATGTACTAGAAGTTGTAATTCGCTAAATTACGTGAATTTTGAAATTGTCCGATTGATATTAGAAAAATTTCTAATTTAGGAAATAAGGGGATTAGGCATAATATTTGCTCTATTTATTAATGATAGTCGTCTGGCAAGAGTGAAATTCTATAAATCGAATTTGAATTTAGTTAATTGGTTAACATTAATAAATGTATGACAGTAGCAAAAATGTAAAAGAAAATGTTGAGAATGAAATAAAAACCAATTCCGGCATTGAAAATCTCAAACACAAAAATCAGGAGATCCTCAAACTTCCTTATATAACTCTCGTAGTGTGTCTTTTATTAACTGTCGGGGCAACTTATTTATCATATACAACGGCTATAAACAAAGATAAACTGAGATTCAATAGTGAAATTAGTGAAATAAAGGAGGTTTTGAAATCAAAAATGACTTCATACGAAACTCTTTTAAAAGCTACAAAAGGTTTTCTTGAAACAAATGAATCTACTGACCGCAGAAAATTTGCAGGTTTTATAAAAAGTTTCAATCTGGAAAAGGATTATGGAGGAGTTCAGGGAATCGGTTATACGGTTAAAGTTACTAAAGATGAACGCGAAGATTTTATTGAAAAAATTCGGCAGAAAGGAATTTCCGACTTCCAAATGTTTCCCAACCAACTGAAAGACGAATATCAGGCAGTTATTTACTTAGAACCAACAGATTTTCGTAATAAACGTGCAATTGGCTTTGATATGTCATCTGAAGCATTGCGGGCTGAAGCGATGTCAAAAGCCAGAGACTATGGAAAAGCCTTTGCAACCGGAAAAATCACATTACTACAGGAAATTGATAAAGATATACAACCCGGCTTTATTGTTTATCTCCCGGTTTATGAAACAAACGAAATGCCTGAAACCTTGGAAGAAAAAAGACTCGGGTTGAAAGGTTATATTTACGGTGCATTCAGAGCAGGAGATTTTTTAAATGACATTACTAATTCAATTTCAGATAAAGAAGTTGGTGTTCTAATTTATGATAAAGAGGTAAGTCCGAATAATCTTTTAGCCGAAAGCCAACCGGGTTTAATAAATGATCAGGCAAAATTTGAAACAGTCGAGATAAATGAATTTGCTGGTAGAAACTGGAGAATCGTTTATAAGTCGCTCCCTGCCTTGATAAATAAAACAAGTATTGATTTTTCTATACCAATTTTAATTGCCGGAATAGTTCTTAGTCTATTTATATTTTTGCTAACATATCTGGAAGCAGCAAGCCGTTTGCGATACCAGATCATTGCTGAAAATCTCACAATCTCGGAAAAAGAAAAAGCCGAACTATTTGAACGGGAACAAATTGCACGTAAGCAGGCGGAAAGGTCTGTAAAAGCAAAAGATGCATTTATTTCAACTGTATCTCACGAGTTGAGAACACCGCTAAATGCAATTTCCGGCTGGACAAGGATTTTAAGGGGAGAACGAATAAGTTCAAACACAAAAGAAAGAGCCTTGAAAACAATCGAAAATAATATTCAAACTCAATCAAATTTAATTGAAGAATTACTTGATTTCTCACAGATTGCATCCGGCAAAGAAATAGTAAATATGATAGATGTGAATTTTACAGAGGCATTTGAAAAATCAATAAATCAAACATTAATTGAAGCAAAGCGAAAAAATATCGAATTGAAGTATAAAAGTTCACTTAATGGTGAAAGAATAAAGGGAAATCAAAGAAATATTGAGAAAGTGTTTAATAAAATATTGCAGAATGCAATTAAATTTACGCCTGAAAATGGAAAAATTGAAGCTACAATTATAGCCGAAAATAATTACATTAAATTTATTGTAAATGATAACGGAAAAGGAATAAATAAGGAATATCTGGATCAAGTATTCGATAATTTCAGTCAGGAAGACACCTCAACTACACGAAAACACGGGGGATTTGGTCTCGGATTAACATACTCTCAGCAGGTTATAAAACAACATGGAGGAGAAATGAATATAATTAGTGATGGTGAAAATAAAGGCACAACCCTGATAATCAAATTTCCTTTTGAAAATAACGGTAAACAAGGTTTGGACTTAAATAATATTTAATACTTTATTGCGTTGAATTGAAACGTATTTCGTATTCTAATCTTACATTTTGTTAATATATTCTACCAATATTATTAACTTTTTATAGAATTAAGTCCAAAAGATACAATAATTACACATATTATAAGCGTCTTCGGCACGATTTTTGCAATTAATATTATTAAGAATATTTATGTTCACAAACAACAAAGAATTAAATAAAAGAGGAAATAAGAATATGAGAAAATTAACAATAAATTTATTGTCTTTCTTTTTGGTTTTAGGGTTTATTACAACAAGTTCCTATGTAGATGCACAGACGAGAAGAGCTTATCGTGTGTCTGACAGAGCAGTTGACAGCCTTTTAACACGAATTGAAACCAAGACAGACAAATATAAACGAAGTATGAATAGTGCTTTGGATAACAGCGTTTTAAATAATACAAATACTGAGGACAATGTATTTGAGTATATTACAGATTTTGAAAATTCAACCGATAAATTAAAACAGCGTTTTGATGCTAAAGAATCGGTTGATGCAGATGTAACAAATGTACTAAGCCGTGCTGCAGTAATTAACAATTTTATGAAAAGTAACCGCTTAAATATAGCGGCACAGAGAGATTGGAGTTCTCTGCGGACGGATTTAAATATTTTAGCGAGATATTATAGTGTGTCTTTTGACTTTAATGCACCGATCCGAACCAATACGGCAGTATATACAAAACCGTATCGGGTTGCTGATGACAGTGTTAAAGCACTCCTGATGAGAATTGAAACAAATACGGATATTTTCAAACGCCGTCTGGACAATGCTCTTGACAGAAGTTCGGTAAATAATACGAATGCGGAAGATAATATTAACGATTATGTAAAGCAATTTGAAAATTCCACCGATAGATTAAAGCAACGATTTGATGATAATGAATCGGTTGCAGCCGATGTTGAAACCGTATTAAATCGAGCGGCTTCGATTAATATGTTTATGAAAGACAACACTCTGGCTAGAGGTGCTGAAAGACAATGGATGACTTTAAGAAATGATCTCAATACATTGGCAACTTATTACAATGTAAGTTTTGATTTTAATAAAGCTCCGATGAATATGAACAATTCGAACAATTCAGCATTGGCTTATACGGTTGCCGGAAGTAATGTTAAAACTCTTCTATCAAATCTTGAAACAAAAACAGACACATATAAACGTGCTATGAATGTTGCACTAGACAGAAGTGTCCTGAACAATTCAAGAAGTGAAGATGCAATTTTTGAATATATTACCGAATTTGAAAATGCTACCGATAAATTAAAGCATAATTTCGATGCTGGAAAATCCACCGATGCTAATGTCCAAGAAGTATTAAACAGAGCCGGATTTATTGACGCATTTATGCGAGATTACAGGCTGCTGAACTTTGCTGAAAGACAGTGGGTATCGATTAGAAATGATTTGAATATGCTTTCAAATTATTATGCGGTCAACTGGAAGTGGGACAGACAATATGAACCGATGAGTCGTTTTGATTCGATGATTACGGGAACATACAGACTCAATACAGCTTTGAGTGATAATGTTGATTCAGTAGTTGAAAATGCAATCAAAATTTATCCTGCACGACGGGAAAATAGAGTTGAAGAGAATCTGAAGAGACGTTTGGATTCGCCGAATATGTTAGTTATTCAAAAAAGCAATCAAGATATAACCGTAGCTTCTGGCAATGGCGGACAAATTATGTTTAAGGCGGATGGTGTTGCTAGAAATGAAACAAATCAGAACGGAAGATCCATTAAAGTTACAGCTAATACTTCTTATGACGGCGTTGCATTAAGTTATGAGGGAGAAAGATTGAATGATTATTACGTCAACTTTATGCCTTTAAGCAATGGACGTTTGAGAGTTATTCGCCGTATCAATTTAGATAGAGAAAATGAATCCGTTACGGTTGCCAGTGTTTATGACAAAGTGAGCGAAACTGCTCAATGGAATACAAATAGTAATGGCACGATGACTAACAACAATGTTGCGACAAATTTTGTTATTCCCAACGGAACACAAGTGATGGCTGTATTAAGAAATAATGTTTCGACCAAATCATCACAGGACGGTGATCGGTTCACGATGGAAGTTACATCGCCTTCGCAGTATCAAGGTGCGATAATTGAAGGTCGTGTAGTTAAAGCCGAGCGTTCCGGTACAGTTTCAGGTCGGGCAAATGTTTCACTTGATTTTGACACTATCCGTTTAAGAAACGGTCAAACTTATAAATTTGCCGGTATTATTGACAGTGTTACGCTTGCCAGCGGTGAGAAAGTTACGGTTAATAATGAAGGAACTGTGAGAGATAATAACCAAACTTCTAAAACGGTTACCCGTGCCGGAATCGGTGCAGGTGTCGGTGCAATCTTAGGAGCGATTCTTGGTGGCGGTCAAGGTGCTGCGATCGGTGCTGCGATCGGTGCTGCCGGTGGTGCCGGAACTGTGCTTGCACAAGGACGTGATGATGTAGAATTAGATCAGGGAACACAAGTTATGATTACTGCATCTGCTCCGAATTCGGTTCGTAACTAATTGTAATAACAACAATTATAATTTTAAGCAGGGGGAACTTTTAAAAGAGTTCTCCCTGTATTTTTATAAACATTTTTTGGAGGCAAATTATGAAAAAACAAAATGAAGCGGAAATTCCTGATGTTGAAAAACAGGGATGGGAAGCGGAAAAACTTATAAAAGAAGCGGCTAATGAAGAAGCTGACGATGTTGTTCGTAAAATTCTGCGTGGTGATGAATCCAAGGGCGATCCTGATAAAAGGGATGTTGCTCCAAGTCCGGATTTTGATGACACACCGCGAGGTCGTGAAGAAGAAAATAAAGAGAATGAAAAACAGGACCATTAACAATTTTACTATAAAAATAATTGTTCATAAACACTGTTAAATAATGTTATAATTGCAAAATTAGATTTCAAATCTATAAATTTTTAAGGAGATCTCGCAAAATATATGGTAGATAATAAGTTAGCTGAAGAAGAAGCCCACCGGACTGCTAATTATGAGGCAATTAAAACCGAAGTAAAAGCAGATGTTGGGGGCGAAATCGCCGCAGAAGCTGAAAGACCAACCGTTTCTCAATATGAAAGAGAGAAAGACATCGCCGTTAATATGCGTGAAAATGCAATTGATGAGGTGGTTGAAACCGACAGGGAAATTGATCGAGGAAGATCTGCCGCACGTATTTCACAGGTCGTAGATTATGTTTTTTTTGTAATCTATGGGCTTTTAACTATCCGTTTGCTCCTAGAGCTTTTCGCCGCCAAAGAAAGTGCTGGTTTCGTTAAACTTATAAAAAGTGTAACAGGGTTATTCTATAAACCTTTTGAAGGAATTGTTGCCAGTCCGAGTGTTGAAGGCGGCTTTACTTTGGCTTTACCAATTGTTATTGCAATAGTTGTTTATATGTGTTTGCATCTTGCAATAAATGGTATTTTAAGAATGCTCGCACACCGCAAAACCACGGTTTAATAAAAATCAAAATTTTCAAGTTAAAAAAGGCTTCAGTTAATTTCTGAAGCCTTTTTAGTTAAAGTGGTTAATTAAAATTATGAACAAGCCGAATGACCGCAATCGCATTTAATTTCGGTTATATCCTGATCATCAGCTGTTTCACAATCATTACTGCAATAATCTGCATCGTCATCCACCATACAATTACACATTTCGTGTGCACAAGTATTATTATCGTCTTTCATAAAAATTCTCCTCCCTTAATTGATCGTTAATTTAATTGTTTTTCAACAATGAGTTTATTATAAACCAAGTGTCAAGTAATACCTAATATTTTGTCAAATAAAGCAAAATTTTATAATTTTTAAAATCTACTTCATAGAAAAAAAAGGCTTTGCCGAAAATAAGCAAAGCCTTTTATATTCAAATTCGGATTCAAAAAAATCCAAAATCCAAAATCGGAAATCTAAAATGGAATTACATTCCCATTCCCATTCCGCCCATTCCGCCCGGCATTCCGCCGCCGCCTTCACCTTCTTCTTCAACATCGGCGATCATAGCTTCGGTTGTCAGCATTAAACCTGCGATTGAAGCAGCATTTTGAAGAGCTGTTCTCGTAACTTTAGCGGGATCAATAACTCCTGCCGCAACGAGGTCTTCAAATTTTTCGCTTGATGCGTTGAATCCGTATGTATCGCTGTTTTCATCACGGATACGTTCAACAATGACGGCACCTTCTTTGCCTGCATTATTAGCGATTTGACGAAGCGGTTCTTCCAATGCACGTTTGACGATGGTTACGCCAATTTGTTCATCGGAATCTTCAGCATCGGTTTTAAAATCATCAAGAACTCTTGCCGCACGAATCAGAGAAACTCCGCCGCCCGGAACAATTCCTTCTTCAACCGCCGCACGGGTTGCGTGCATTGCGTCTTCCACGCGGGCTTTTTTCTCTTTCATTTCGGTTTCGGTTGCCGCACCAACTTTAATTACTGCAACTCCGCCAACCAATTTAGCTAAACGCTCCTGAAGTTTTTCACGATCATAATCAGAAGATGATTCTTCGATTTGCGAACGGATCGTTTTTACGCGACCTTGAATTGCTTCGCCTTCGCCCGCACCTTCAACAACTGTCGTATTGTCTTTATCAATCGTAACTTTCTTGGCATTTCCTAGATCGTCAAGCGTAATTGATTCCAATTTGATTCCTAAATCTTCGCTGATAACCGTTCCGCCTGTGATCGTTGCGATGTCTTCGAGCATTGCTTTGCGTCTGTCACCAAAGCCCGGAGCTTTAACCGCCGCAACATTTAATGTTCCGCGAAGTTTGTTGACAACCAGAGTTGCTAATGCTTCACCGTCCACATCTTCCGCAATGATCAAAAGCGGTTTGCCGAGTTTTGCAACCTGTTCGAGAATCGGCAATAAATCTTTCATATTGCTGACTTTCTTTTCATTGATAAGAATATACGGATCTTCTAAAATGGCTTCCATTCTTTCGGGATCTGTTACAAAATAAGGTGATAAATAACCCCGGTCAAACTGCATACCTTCAACAACTTCTAAAGTCGTGTCCATCGTTCTTGATTCTTCAACGGTAATTACACCGTCTTTACCGACTTTGTCCATTGCTTTAGCAATAATCTCGCCGATTTGCTTGTCGCCATTTGCTGAAACTGTTCCAACATTTTGGATCGAATCGCCTGAAACGGGTTGGGCAAAATTCTTGATTTCTTCAACGACTTTTTCAACCGCTTTATCAATCCCGCGTTTGAGTGCCATCGGATTTGCTCCGGCAGCAACTGTACGAACACCTTCTTTGAAAATCGCTTGAGCCAAAACGGTTGCCGTCGTTGTTCCGTCACCCGCAACATCGGATGTTTTCGATGCAACTTCACGCACCATCTGAGCTCCCATATTTTCCAATGGATCTTTTAACTCAATTTCTTTTGCAACCGTTACGCCGTCTTTCGTGATTGTCGGCGAACCGAATTTTTTATCAATAACTACGTTGCGTCCCTTCGGACCTAATGTAACTTTTACTGCGTCGGCTAATTGATTCACGCCACGCAAAATTGCGGCTCTCGAATCTTCACCGTGAACTACTTGCTTTGCCATAATTTTTATCTCCTTATCTAATTACGTTATTGGTAAGAGGTAATTAGTAATTGGTATTTAACTTATTATTTATATTTTAAAATTTATCCGTTGTATTTGCTGCAATAAGTAATTTTCAAATGATAGTAACAACCCATTACCAATCACCAATTACATATTACTTAAACAAACTAGCTTGCCGCTTTGCCCGCACGATTAATAATTCCCAGGATTTCGTCTTCACGCATCATTAAGAATTCTTCGCCGTCGAGTGTGATTTCAGAACCGCTGTATTTGCCGAACAAAATGCGGTCTCCTTCTTTTACATCAAGACTTTGGCGTGTGCCGTCTTCTTTATATTTACCTTCGCCAACTGCGATAATTTCGCCTTCCTGCGGTTTTTCTTTTGCCGAATCGGGAATGATTATTCCACCTGAAGTCGTTGTGTTTTCTTCAATGCGACGAACAATTACTCTGTCGTGCAATGGTTTGATTGTTGTAGCCATATTTGTTTGTAACTCCTTTTTAATTTATGATTTAATATTAATATGAGAGAGTGCATTATAGATAATTTCTGCATTTTTAGCACTCTGTCTGTTTGAGTGCTAGTATATTTGAAAGTAGAAAAATCGTCAAGTGTTTAACTTATAATTTGCATGAAATCTGATGCTGATGCTGTCAACCTGATAAATTATGAAAATCTCCGAAATAAATATTTATCCGATCAAATCTTTGAGCGGAATTTCCATTAAAAATTCAATTGTTGAAAAGCGTGGATTACAGAATGACAGGCGTTTTATGTTGGTTGATAAAAATAATGATCTGCTGACGCAAAGAGAGTTACCAAAAATGACAACGATTTATGTCGAATTAAAAATTAACAGCTTGAAAATTTCAACTGAAGGTTTTGAAGCATTAAAAATTTCAAATAATTTTAGAGGTGCACAAAAAATTAAAGTTAGAGTTTGGAAAAGTTTTTGTGAAGCATTAGTTGCAAAAGAGGTAGTAAATAATTGGTTTAGCGAATACTTAGAAACAAATTGCCGGCTTGTCCAAATGCCCGAATCAACTTACCGCCGAATCAACGAAAAATTTAATAAAGGTAATGACATCGTAAGTTTTGCAGACGGTTATCCGCTTTTAATTATCGGTGAAAATTCGCTTGCAGATTTGAATTCCAAACTCGAAAAACAAGTTCCGATGAATCGTTTTCGTCCTAATTTAGTGGTATCGGATTCAGAAGCATTTGTTGAAAACAAATGGAAAAAAATCAAAATCGGCGACACGATTTTCCGCACCACAAAACCTTGTGCCAGATGTATTGTTACAACAATTGATCAGATAACCGGAATTTCAGATGTTCAAGAACCATTAAAAACTCTGGCGGCTTATCGAAAATCATCCGACGTTTTGCCAGATACTTTTGAAGAATTCGGATTGGGAAAAAATGACGTTTTATTTGGTCAGAATCTGGTTGTGGAAAATTTTGGTGAAGTGATAAAAGTTGGTGATGAGGTCGAAGTTTAATAAATGTTAGCTTTCTCTTTATTAACGACGTTTTGCCATACTTTTCATAGGTTTTTTGTTGTATGAAGCAATGCGTTTGGAAAGCGTATTGCGATGAATTCCCAAAACATCAGCAGATTTTGAAATATGTTTTTTGTTTCGCTCCAGACATTTCTCGATATACAATTTTTCAAATTCAGAAATTGCCTCGCCGAGTAAAATCTGCCCGTCAAGCATTTCCTCTATTAATGCTTCCATTTGCTTACGCATCTTCATAATTAATTACAAATTGCGAAATTCAACGTATGAATTACGTTCAGAAAAATTCGTAATTCATACTTTGAGTTTCATAAATTTACAGTTCCTTTCCAGTTAATAATTTGTAAGCCTCTAAATAGCGAGAGGTCGTAGCTTCCACAATCTCCGAAGGTAATTCGGGAGCAGGCGGTTGTTTGTTCCAATCCAGAGTTTCCAGATATTCTCTGACAAATTGTTTATCAAATGATGGTTGTGCTTTGCCGGGTTCATAGGTTTCAACCGACCAGAACCGTGACGAATCCGGTGTTAAAACTTCGTCTATTAATAAAATTTGTCCGTCCGCATCAATGCCGAATTCAAATTTTGTATCCGCAATAATTATTCCGCGTGTGAGAGCGTATTCACTTGCTGCTTGATAAATTTCGAGAGTCCGTTTTTTCAAGATTTCCGCATTTTCTTCACCGATTATTTGTGTAAATGTTTGTACATCCACATTTACATCGTGTCCGCTTTCGGCTTTTGTTGCCGGTGTGAAAATTGGTTCAGGAAGTTTTTCGCATTGTTTTAAATTTTTCGGCAATTTGTTTCCGCAAACTTCGCCCGTGATTTGATAATCTTTCCAACCCGAACCTTCCAAATACCCGCGAACGACACATTCAACCGGAAAAACTTTCGCTTTTCTGACCAGTGTTGAACGCCCTTTTAATTCGGGATAATTTTTGATTTCATATGGCATTTCATCGAAATCAGCCGTAACCAAATGATTTTTTGAAATATTTTTTAATTTATTAAACCAAAACGCGGAAATTTGTGTTAAAACCTCTCCCTTTCGCGGAACTTGATTCGGCATAACACAGTCAAACGCTGAGATTCTATCGGTTGCGACAAGTAAAAGATGATTCTCATCAACTTCATAAACATCTCTGACTTTGCCGCGATTGATAAGCAAAAAATGGACTAAATTTGTTTCAGAAACAGTTTCTGTTTTGGTCATTTTTGAAATAGAAAATTTCAGAATAAATTTTGTAAAGAAGTTTTTTAACTTTAATATGAAATGCTTAATAGGTAAAGTTTATTTTTAAAAAAAAGATAAAAATTATAAAAAAACAACATATTTTAATGAATTTAAACTTTTTTCTTCAAATTTCGATGTATTAGTTGTATAATAAAAAAGTTGTAATTTACAAATTACAAAAACACGCTTCAAATAGTAATAATTTAATCAAATACCTAATAATCTCTCACCTAATTCTTTACCAGTTCAATCAAATAGTCAGACTTATAGAAAATGATAAATAAAAATAGTTTAAAACTAAACATATTAACCACCGTTTCGTTAATGTTTTTTATCGTAATGGAAACCTATTCACAAATGCCGCCTGTCAGAGTTCCGCAAGAAACACAGCAGATCGAAGAAGATTTTACATGGTGGTATATAATGCTTTTTGTCCTTGCCATTAGTTTAGCCGGAGCAATTTATTGGGTAATAAAAAGCAAAAAAGCTGAAACATTCGAAAACAATAAAAGAAGGGAAAAAAATGAGCTGAAAAAAGAAAATTGGGATGCAAATTCGGTTGATGCAGGTAAAGAATTAGAATGGTTTAGAAAAAATTCCAAAGCAATCGGAAAAACAAATAATAAAACAAGTACAAAACCGATTGATCTGCCAAAGACAAGCAAAATATTAAATAAAAAAGTTTCTTCTGTTAATAATATTAACAAAACAGCTGATCCGCTGTTTGAAGATTTGCCGATAAGCAGTTTTACAGAGATATTACCGGCAAAGGATTTTGATAAACTTGCACTTTCAAATGATTCGGCTTTGATAAGTGCAATTGAACAAACTCAAGATGAATATGAAGAAGATGAAGAAATCAGGAGTTTAGCTGTCAGAATTTTGGCTGCCTTCAGGAATCGAAACTCGATTGAGGCACTTTCCCATGTTGCTTTGTATGATCTATCTTCGAACTTACGTTCTAAAGCAGTTTTAGTTTTAGCTGAATTTGACCACGAATCTACATTTGAAGCAATCCTTATAGCTTGTGCCGATCCGACCAGAGAAGTTCGTGCGGCGGCAGCTAAAGCATTATTCAGTGTAAGTTTTGATAGAGGAAATGCCTGGACGAGAATAGCCGAAACCAATGACGAATTCCGTATCATTCAAGCCGCGAGAGCTGCGATTGAAAGCGATTTGGTTGACAGATCAATTGACAGACTTGTTCACCCTGACCGTAAATATGCTTATGAAGCATTCGCTTTAATTGCACTTTTAATAAAGGCGGGAGAAATCAAAGAAATTTTTGATGCCATTGAAAATCACCGGGATAAACAGGTTAAACTTGCAATTCTACAGGTCCTAAAAGTTGTAAGTGATGAGAAAACTCTGCCTGCTTTATATCAATATGTAGAAACAAATTCACTGCCGGACGATTTAGGAAAGGCGGCGAATGATGTTATCAAAAGTTTCGATTCGGTTGCGGCATAAAAGAAGTATTGCATAATTGAAAAGGTATTGAGTTAGGAAGTAGAATTAAACTTAGACT
This sequence comes from Acidobacteriota bacterium, assembly GCA_030859345.1. GTDB lineage: Bacteria > Acidobacteriota > Blastocatellia > Pyrinomonadales > Pyrinomonadaceae > Aridibacter. The sequence goes on from JALZKH010000120.1 coordinate 18,636, forward strand.
TCTTAACTCAATTTTTTATTTTTAATTATGCAATTTAAATTAATTACAGATTACAAACCCACGGGAGATCAGCCGCAGGCAATTTCACAAATCGTTAAAAATCTCAATCAAAATATAGAAGATCAGGTTCTGCTTGGAATTACGGGTTCGGGAAAAACATTTTCAATCGCTAATGTGATTCAGGAAGTTCAACGCCCAACGCTCGTGATTGCCCATAATAAAACTCTTGCCGCCCAGCTTTATCAGGAATTTAAAACATTTTTCCCCGAAAATGCAGTTGAATATTTCGTGTCGTATTACGATTATTATCAACCGGAAGCGTATGTTCCCGCCGCCGATTTGTATATTGAAAAAGAAGCGACGATCAACGAGGAAATTGACCGTTTGCGTCTTTCAACAACATCTTCGTTATTTGAAAGACGCGATGTAATTGTCGTTGCATCCGTGTCGTGCATATACGGACTTGGCGATCCCGATAATTATTTTAAGATGTCTTTGGAAGTTGAGCCGGGACAAACTCTCAAACGCGAAGAATTATTAAAAAAACTTGTCTCGATTCAATATGAAAGAGCCGAAATTGATTTTGAACGCGGCAAGTTTCGTGTGCGTGGCGATATTGTTGAAATCTATTTAAGTTACAAAGACGAAGCCTATCGCATAGAATTTTGGGGCGATGAAATCGACGGGATTTACACGATTGATCCGCTTCTCGGTGAAGTTATAAAAAAACACGAAGGTCGCGTTTTAATTTATCCGAAAACTCACTTTGCCACGCCGAAAAACGCGATGAAGCGAGCGATTAAAACTATTAAAGAAGAACTCGTTTGGTGGGAAGAAGAATTGATAAAACAGGGTAAATTGGTTGAATCGCAGAGGCTTCATCAACGGACGATGTATGACTTGGAAATGATGAAGGAAATGGGGTTTTGCCGCGGTATTGAGAACTATTCACGGCACATTACGGGCAAGCCGCCGGGAGCTCCGCCGCCGACTTTGCTTCATTATTTGCCGAAAGATGCGATCATTGTGATAGACGAATCGCACCAGACCGTTTCGCAGATCGGAGCGATGTTTAAAGGCGATCAATCACGCAAGGGAACTCTTATTGATTACGGTTTCCGTCTGCCAAGTGCAAAAGATAATCGTCCGCTCAATTTTCAGGAATTCGAAGCGATGAAAGATCAGACGATTTACGTTTCTGCAACACCCGGAAATTACGAGTTGGAAAAAACCGAAGGCGAAGTTATCGAACAAATTATACGCCCGACAGGTTTGCTCGATCCGAATATCGAGGTGCGTCCGGTCAAAGGGCAAATTGATGACCTTCTTGAAGAATGCCGAAAGCGTGCCGAAAGAAATGAACGGGTTTTGGTGACGACTCTGACGAAGAAAATGTCGGAGAATTTATCGGAATATTTCGCCGAAGTCGGTGTCAAAGTAAATTATTTGCATTCTGACATAACGACTCTTGATCGAATCAAAATTTTACGCGATCTGCGACGTGGTGTATATGATGTTTTAGTCGGAATCAACTTGCTTCGTGAAGGTCTGGATTTACCGGAAGTATCGCTTGTGGCAATTCTTGATGCGGATAAAGAAGGTTTTTTGCGTTCGGAAAAAAGTTTAATTCAAACCATCGGAAGGGCGGCGAGAAATGCGGATGGTTTAGCGATTCTTTACGCGGATAAAATAACAAAATCAATGAAATATGCGATTGATGAGACAAAACGCCGTCGCAAAATTCAGGAAGCCTATAACGAAAAACACGGAATTACGCCAACGACAATTGTTAAGTCAATTGATGCAACTTTGGTTACGGCTTATGAAGCGGATTATTTCAAGATTCCGCTCGAATTAGAAAAATATGAAGAGTATTCACCAAATCAACTAAAGGAAATGATCGCCGGTCTTGAACAGGAAATGCGACAAGCCGCAAAAGATATGAAGTTTGAACAAGCAGCGGAGATTCGTGATAGAGTAAAATATTTAAGAGAAAGACAGGTTGAATTGATCTAAGAAAATTATAAATGGAAAAAATAAGGCAGTTTTGGTTTTCAGTCCGTTCTTCATTATGGTTCGTGCCGTCTTTGATGTTGATCGGTTCGATTGGTTCGGCTTTGTTTTTGATAGAATCCGAATCCTGGGTGGATCCGGAATTATTGCTGAAATATCCAAGAATTTTCGGACTCGGAGCAGACGGTTCACGAGGAATGCTGACGGCAATTGCGGGTTCGATGCTGACGGTTGCAGCCCTTGCATTTTCGCTCACTTTAAGCACAATTGCACAGGCTTCGGGACAATACACACCGCGAATTTTACGTAATTTTATGAAAGATGGCGGGAACCAATTTATTCTCGGATATTTTGTCGGCGTTTTTGCATATAGTTTGGTGGTCTTGCGAACAATTCGCGGTGCGGATGAGATAAAATTCGTGCCGTCTTTGGCGATTGTTTTCGGATTATTACTTGCACTCGGTGGAATTCTCGTTTTAATTTATTTTATTCATCACGTCGCTAGTTCACTTCAATTGACAACGATTATTGAGCATATTGTTGAAGACACTCAAGATTCAATTGATGTGCTTTTTCCGCAGGAAACGGGAACTGCAGCAAAGAAAAAAGGTCAAACAGCGGCGAGGGAATTGATTGATGATGAGGATTGGCTGGAAATCGAATCAACTTCGAACGGTTATATTCAATATGTTGATACCAAAGGTTTGTTGGAATTTGCCGAAGAGAAAAATATAATTGTTAAAATGCACGCCAGTATCGGACAATTTGTCGGTAAAAGACAAACGCTGATAAAAGTTTCGCCCGACATCGGCAAATCCGAGATGCTTTTTGATGAAGACGATGAAGGACAGGTTAATTCTTACTTTCAAATCCATCGTTTTCGCTCCATCGAACAAGATGTCGGTTACGGAATTCGGCAGATCGTGGATATTGCTTTAAAAGCACTTTCGCCGGGTGTTAATGATACAACCACCGCAATCATTTGCATTGACTATCTCGGAACGATTATCAGCGACCTTGCCCGACGAAATTTGCCGACCGACATTCGCAAAAAAAACGGCGATGTTCGCATAATCGTCAAAGCACCGGATTTTGAAAGTTTTGTTGAAACGGCTTTTGACCAAATCAGAATCAACGGTAAAGGTAATCAAGCGGTTCTGCAAAGGTTGCTCGATACAATGGCATTGATCGCCAAAAACAGTCTTGATGAATCCCAGCAGGAAACGCTTTTGGAGCAAGTCCGTTTGATTGAAAATCTGGGGAATAATTCGTTGGAAACAGATTACGAGAAAGAAAAAGTTTCCGAACGGGTTGAAAAAACCAAAATGCTTATTACATCAAAGAAATATGTTTAAAAGATTTGAAGTTACAAAATAGGAAATAACGAAACAAAATAAAAAGTTGAAATAAATTTTTATGCAGGTAAAAACTCAGCGAGACGAAATACAGGATTATTTGATAGACGCGAGCAATTTGCAGGGCGGAAATGCAGATAAGCTATTTATTCCCGAATCCAGAGAAGAAATTGCGGAGATTTTGCGGGAAGCATATGAGCAGAATATTAGCGTCACGATTAGCGGTGCAAGAACGGGAACGGTCGGCGGTGCGATTCCGTTTGGCGGGTTTGTTATTTCGCTTGAGAAATTTAAGAAATTAGAAATTTCCAAAAACGAAAATGGTGGAACAGCAAGCGTCGGAGCAGGAGTTTTATTGACCGATGTGCAGAAAGCAACCGATGCCGAGGGTTTATTTTACCCGCCTGATCCGACGGAATGGAGTTGTCAGATGGGCGGAACTGTGGCGACAAATGCAAGCGGTGGGAGAAGTTTTAAATATGGTTCAACACGTGATTACGTCGAGCGTCTGGAAATTGTTCTGCCTGATGGTGATTTTTTGAATCTGAAACGCGGCGAGGTTTTCAGCGAAAACGGATTCATCGAAATCGAAACTGAAAACGGAAACAAAATCAAAGCAAAATTGCCGACTTACAAGCAACCGAATGTTCGCAAAAATACGAGCGGATATTTTTCGGGCGAAAAGATTGATGCGATTGATCTGTTCATCGGAAGCGAAGGAACTCTCGGAATCGTTACGGAAATCGAATTAAAACTTTTGCCGAAACCGAAAGGCTTTTTGAGTGGAATTGTTTTCTTTCAAGATGAAAAAGATTTACTAAATTCAGTCATTGAAATGCGAAAAAATTCCTTTGAAACAAGACAAAATCGCAAATCGCAGAATGCAAAATACAATTCGATTGATGCGACTGTTATTGAGTATTTCGATGGACAATCATTGAAATTTATCAGCGAAAAATTTCCCGAAACGCCTGAAAAGATGGCAGGAGCAATTTTCTTTGAGCAGGAAACGACGCAAGAGAATGAAGATGAATTGTTTGAGAAATGGAACGAATTACTCGAAAAACATAATGCCGAAATTGAAAAATCGTGGTTTGCAATAAATGAACAAGACCTTGAAAAAATGCGTGAATTTCGCCACGCTTTGCCCGTTTCAGTTAATGAAAGAATCGTAAAATATAAACAAAGAAAAGTTGGAACGGATATGGCTGTGCCGGATGAAAAGTTTGAATCGTTTTTAAAATTTTACAAAACAAAATTAGACGAAAGCGGCTTGGAATATGTTATTTTCGGACACATCGGCGACAATCATCTGCACGCGAATATGATTCCCAAAAATGCGTCTGAAATGACTAAAGCCAAACATCTTTACGGGCGTTTTATTGCTCAGGCAATAATGCTCGGCGGGACAATTTCCGCCGAACACGGCATCGGGAAACTGAAATCAAAATATTTATATGTAATGTATGGCGAGAGATATTTGAACGAAATGGCGGAACTAAAAAAAGCATTTGACCGCAAAGGAATTTTGGGACGCGAAAATATAATGGACGCAAAATTTTTAATTTACTAACGTCTTTTAATCGAGAGAGCAAAAACCT